>NZ_JBFBAD010000034.1:0-87310 GCF_040682075.1 Actinoplanes sp. NPDC051411
CAACAGCCACTCATCCCGGGGGGCTGTGGCTTCACCTGTTCTCCACTCCCTAAATAACCGAACACCCCCGCGGGGCGGCGCCCCCGGGGGGGCGGCCGGGGGGGGGGCCCCCGCCGGGCCGGCGGCTCCCTACTTGCCGAGGACCTCGTTCTTGGCCCGGTTCTGCGCGTCGGTGATCGCGGGGTCGACGGCCTTGGATCCGGACAGGACCGCGGTGTGCATGTCGTTGAGGATGTTCTGCAGGGCGGTCGTGTACTTCGACACCGGGTTCTCCGGCTTCGTGTCATGGTTGGCGAAGGCGAACTTCGACAGGTCGTCGGTCGGTACGCCGGCGAGCTGGAAGAACGTGTCCTTGACGGCACCGGTGTCGGCCGGGGTGATGCCGATCCCGGCCAGTGCCTTGGCACCGTTCGCGCTCGCCGCGTACGCGAGGAAGTCCTTGGCCGCGGCGACCTCACCCTTCTTGATCTTGGGGTTGATCCCGAAGCCGGTCGGGTCGCCGAAGGTGACCGGCGTGGCCGAGGTGCCGGTGGTGGCCTTGCTCTGTTGCGGCGCCGGGGCCATCGCCCACGCGAACTTGTCAGCCTCGCCGGTGCTCTGTTGCTTGACGAGCGTGGCGATGTACCACGTGCCCATCGGCATCATCGCGGCCTGCTGCTTGCCGAACTCCGCCTGGTAGGTGAGCGAGTTGGTGGTGGCGTCGCCGAAGCTCACCTGGGCGCCGGCCTTCTGCAGGTCGAGCGCCCGGGTGTAATACGGCTTGAGATAACCGAAGTCGCCGCTCTCCAGGCTCGCCCCGGAGGTCTGCGCGAGCGCGAAGCCCTGCAGCGTCGACTGCCAGATGTGCTCGTAGTCGCCGAGCGCCTTGGAGCCGGCGGCCTTGAGCCCGGTGGTCAGCTCTTTCGACGCGGCGGCATAGTCGTCCCAGGTCCAGCTGCCGTCCGGCGGTTTCACGCCCGCCTTGGCGAACAGGTCCTTGTTGTAGAACAGCACCCAGGAGTCCTGCCGGTAGGGAATCGCATAGGTCTTCCCGTCGACCTGGTAGTCCTTCAGGCCGCCGACCTCGCTGCCCAGCTTCGACGCGACGTCCGAGACGTCGACCAGCTGCTTGCCGTTCTGGTAGGTGAAGAAGTTCTTCAGGTTCTTCTGCACGTAGATGTCGGGTGCCTTGCCGGCCGCCAGGTCGGCGATCATCTGCGTGTCGTAGTTGGTGGTGTCGTATTCCTTGAGCTGCACGGTCACGTCGGGGTGGGCGGCGTGGAAACCGTCGGCCAGGGTCTTGAATTCCGGCGTGGTCGAGAGGCTCCAGCCAGCCAGGGTGAGGGTGATCGGGCCGGAGGACGAGCCCGAGTCGTCGTCGCCGCTGCCGCAGCCGGCCAGCACCAGGCAGAGCGCCGCGGCGCCGCCGAGGACAGCGGCGAGAGAGCGTTTCATCGTTACTCCTTCACTTGTGTGGTGTCGCGATCCGGCTGCGGGTGCGCACCCCGTCGGGCCACCTCACCCGCAGCTCCGGGTCATCTCCGGCGGCCTCGATGGCGGCCGCCGGAAAGTTCGGCCGCGGTGCGGCCGACAGGCTCAGGAGTACGGCGGTCCAGCGGCCGCGCTCCGGCACCCGCACGTCGATCCAGGGCACCCGGACCGGTGAGCCCAGCGGACCGCCGTCGTCGTAGGTCGTGATCCCGGTGGTCGTCCCGCCGGAGTCGCACGCCTCGGCGAGGACCGACGTCAACCGGCCGCCGGTCACCCTCACCGCCCGATCGGCCGTGGCGGGGCCGGCCCCGGTCACCGGCCAGCCGCCGATCCGCAGGCGGGTGGCGGCCGGCTCGGCGTCGACCCGGATCAACCGCACCTCCCAGGCGCCACGGACCACCGACCACACCGTGATCCGGCCGGCCGGCCGGGCCTTGCCGAGGCGGCCGCTGCCGTGGTCGGCGGCCGGCTCGCCGGCGTCGACCCAGTGGGCCTCCGCGACCGACCCGGCGACACCGGCCTCGCCCTCGACGCGGACGGCCAGGGTCCGCAGCCCCGTGCGGTGCGAGTGGCGGCCCGCCTCGTCGATCAGCACGACGGACTGGTCGAGCGGGGCGGTCCACCCGCTCTCGTCGAGCACCGGGGCGGTGGCGGTCGAGTAGCCGAGTCGGGCGTACAGCGGGGAATCGGTCGCCTCGGAGCCCTCCGCGGCGTGGTCGGTGCCGTGGTTGACCACCCGCACAACGCCGTCGGCCCGGGTGCCCGCGACCAGCCAGCCGGGTGCCTGGACGGCCCGCAGCACGTCGCCGGACTCGACCGGCAGCGGTTCGGCGGCCGCCGTCCACACCGGATGGTCGGCCGGCAGCGCGATGCCGAGGAAGCCCTTGCTCGCCCAGTAGGGCGAACCGGGGCCGGAATAGGACTGGGCCAGCCGCGGCCACGAGCCGTGCCAGCCGAGCGTGAGCAGGCCGCGCTCATCCGGCACGCCGTTTCCGGCGAAGTGCCGGACGACGCTGGTGGCCGCGTGCCGCAGGCGCCCGGGCGACAGCGAGGGCACCCCGGCGAGGGCGCCGGCCCAGAACGGCGCCGCCGCGGCGAACCGGTAGACCAGGCTGCGGCCCTGGAGCAGCGGCGAACCGTCGGCGCCGATCAGGGCGATCGCGTCGAGGAGGAACCGGTCGAGCCGGGCCAGGTCGCGCTCGCGGCGCCCGGCGGCCAGATCGGCCGCCCCGGCCATCCTCGACCACAGCACCGGATAGAGCTGCAGGGCCCAGCCGCAGTAGTGGTCGTAGGCCCGCTCCGGCCCGTCCGACATCCAGCCCTCGGCCCGCTCGAAGCCGTCGTGGGAGGCCAGATCCTCGGCCATCTCGGCGGCCGACCACGGGCCGCCGGCCGAGCGCAGGAAGGTCTGCACGACCAGGCGGAACCAGACCCAGTTGATGCGCGGGTAGGTCGGGTCGCCGACCGCCGGCGCCAGGTAGTCGAGCGTGCGCTGTCGCACCGCGGGCGCCAGCCGGTCCCAGACCCAGGGCCGGGTGAGGTCGAGGATCAGCGCGATCGAGGCCGCCTCCACCTTGGCTTGCGGGTGCTCGTCGAGGCGTACCCACCGCTCGGCCGAGGACGGGTCGGTGCCGGTGGCGATGCCGGTCGCGTAGCGCTCGATCAGTTCGTCGACGCCGTGCCCGTTCGCCCCGGCGATGCGGAAGCCGGCGAGCAGGAAGGTGCGGGCGAACCCCTCGAGTCCGTCGACCGCCGAGCCGTAGCCACCCGGGCGGCCGGGAAAGGCGAAGCGGGCGCGGCCCGGTGAGGCGTACGCGCCGGCCGACTCCAGAAGGTGATCGGCCAGCCGGAGCCAGTCGTCGCGGCCCCACTCGGCGGAACGGTCGTCGGGCACTTCGACCTCCGGGATTCGTTTCCGGCCTTCGATTTCCGGAAGTAAAACGCTCACGATCGACCATGTCAATGCCACGTCTCGACGTATAGCGACAAATCTGATCGCGCATCTCGCTTGAGCTGCTGTTTTTCACGGAGGAGGCGCGGCACCTGCGTACCTCTCAGATATCCGCATGCCGTCAGGGACGCCAAAATGACCGACAGAGGCGTCAATATGATCTGATACGATCACGATCGATCACAGGGAGAAGGGCGCGCCGATGGAACCGACCCCGCTGGCCACCTGGCTCGGCGCGGGAGCCCTGCTCGTGCCGCCCGGCCGGGCGCTGCCGGTCGCGCCCGCCGACGACCGCGGCGCCTGGGCCCGTGACCGCCTCGACCGGCCGACGCTGGAGCTGATCGAGACGCGGGCCCGGGCCGACGCCGCGACGCCCTGGCCGGCCCCCCGCGCCCGGGACTGGGCGCGCTATTTCCGGGACGGCGACCGCGACGGCTACGAACAACTGATCTTCGCCCGTCAGGCCCGGCTGACCCGGGCCACGGTCCTGGCCGCGGTGACCCTCGACGACCACTGGCTCGACGAGGTCGCCGACGGCGTGGTGCTGCTGTGCGAGCAGAGCAGCTGGTGCTGGCCGGCGCACGACGACGCGTACGCCCGGGGCGGCGCCGTGCTGCCGGCGGTGACCGACCCCTTCCTCGATCTCGGCGCCGGCGAGGTCGCCGGCCAACTCGCCTGGCTCGACCACCTGCTCGGCGCCCGGCTCGACGCGCGCGTCCCCGGCCTGCGCGCCCGCATCCGGCACGAGGTCGACCGCCGGGTGCTGACCCCGTTCGCCGCCCGCACCGACTGGCACTGGCTCGGGCTCGACGGCGACGTGCACAACTGGAACCCGTGGATCCACGGCAACGTGCTGGTCGCCGCCCTGCGCCTGGCCGACGGCGAACCGGCGCGGCGGGCCGCCCTGGTCGACCGGGTGCTGGCCGGCCTCGACCGCTACGCGGCCTCGATCCCGGCCGACGGCGCGATCGACGAGGGCTACTCGTACTGGTGGAACGGGGCGTGCCGGCTGTTCGAGGCGCTCGACCTGCTCCGGCACGCGACCGGCGGCGCCCTGGGCGACGAGCCGCTGCGCGCGCTCGCCGCAACCGTGGCGTTTCCGCACCGCATGCACCTGGGCGGCCCGTGGTATCTCAATCACGCCGACGGGCCGGCCCGCCCCTCGCCGCACCAGCCCTGGGCCGCCCTGCACCGGGCGGCCCGCCAGGTCAGCGACCGCGACGCTCTCGCCCACGCCGCCGCGCACCGGCGGCCCGGGAGCCCGGTCGCGCACGAGGAGCAGGGGCTGGGCCGGCTACTGCGGGCACTGACCGACCCGGCCTGGCTCGATGCGGCGCCCGGCCGGTCACCGCTCCCCCGCGACGTCTGGCTGCCCTCGACCCAGGTGCTGCTGGCCCGGCGCGCGCCCGGCCGGGCCGACGGCCTCACCCTGGCCGCCAAGGGCGGTCACAACGGCGAACACCACAACCACAACGACGTCGGCAGCGTGGTCGTGGCCCTCGACGGCGTTCCGGTGCTGATCGACCCGGGCCGCCCGACCTACACCGCGCAGACCTTCGGCCCGGGCCGCTACGGCCTCTGGCCGATGCGGAGCGGCTGGCACAACACCCCGACCATCCGCGGCACCGGGCAGGCGCCCGGCCGGGCGTACGCGGCCCGCGACGTCACCGCCGTGCTCGACGACGACGGTTCGGCGCTCAGCCTCGACCTGGCCGCCGCCTACCCACGCGACGACGTCCGCCGCTGGTCGCGGGTCAGCCGGCTCGACCGGTCCACCGGCGAGGTGAGCATCCACGATTCCTGGGAACTGGACCCGGGCGACGGCCCCACGCTCGTCCACCTGGTGGTGGCCGGCGAGGTGCGGGCCGCGCCCGGACGGGCCGAGGCCGGACGGGTCGTGGTCAGCTGGGAGCCGCCCGCCCCGGTCACCACCACCATCCGCGAGCTCGACGACCCGCTGCTGCGCGACGTCTGGGGCGACCGGCTGACCCGCCTCGACATTGACCTCACCGCCCAGGGACCGACCGGTACCCTCCAACTGACCGTGAAGGAGCAGGCGTGAGCACTTCGGACAAGCGGGGCCCGCTGCAGGTCGCCCGCCGCGCCCGGCTCCTCGAGGCACTGCGGCGCGACGGGGTGCTGCGCATCTCCGACCTCGCCGACGCCCTGGGAGCGGCCGCGGTGACGATCCGCCGCGACATCGCCCAGATGGCCGCCGAAGGGCTCGTCCGGCGGGTGCACGGCGGGGTGGCCCTGCCGGTCGAAGGTGAGCCCGGCGACGGCCCGGCCCACGCCGGCAGCCCCGGCGGGCGCTCGGCCGGGATGCTCGTGCCGTCGCTCGACTACTACTGGCCCAACGTGGCCCAGGGCGCCGAGGAGGCCGCCCGCGAGCTCGACATGCGCATCGTGCTGCGCGGCTCGTCCTACCAGCTCGACACCGACATGGCCCAGCTGACCCGCCTGGTCGACACCGGCGTCGACGCGCTGATCGTGGCGCCGCGCCTCGACGCGCCGACCGCCGAGCACACCGTCGAGTGGCTGGCCGGGCTGGACATGCCGGTCGTACTGCTGGAGCGCACGGCGTCCGCCGGGCCGCACCACGCCGTCCTCGAATCGGTCGTGACCGACCACGCCCTCGGTGCCGCGATGGCCGTGCGGCACCTCGTCTCGCTCGGCCACCGCAACGTCGGCGTGATCCTGGCCGAGCCCAGCCCGACCCGCCCGCACGTGCGCCGCGGCTGGCACGAGGCGGCCGTCGAATGCGGTCTCGACGTCGACAAGACCGTCGAGGCGCTGGTTCCGGACGCCAAGTCGCCGGAGTGCAAGGCCGCCCTCGACCAGGCGATCGACCGGGCCCTCGAGACCGGCTGCACGGCGCTGCTGGTGCACGCCGACGCCGAGGCGATCGCCCTGGTGCAGCGCTGCGAGGAGAGGCACCTGACCGTGCCCGGCCGGCTGTCGGTGGTGGCCTACGACGACGAGGTCGCCGCGCTGTTCAGTCCGGCGCTCACCGCCGTACGCCCGCCGCGCCGCTCGATCGGCCGGGCCGCGGCCCGGCTGGTGGCCGACCGGCTCGCCGACCCCGACCGGCCCACCCACCGGGTCGTGATCAGCCCGTCGCTGCGCATCCGGGACTCCTCGGCCCCGCCGCTCTGATCATCACCCGGCCCCGATTCAGCGACGACTGCCGCACCACCAACTCCGGCGCCACGACCACCCCCTGCGCCGGACGCCGGTCACCGTCCTGCAGCCGCGAGACCATCAACTCGACCGCGACCCGCCCGACGTACGTCTTCGACGGCCGGACCGCGGTCAGCGCCGGCTCGGCCAGATGCGCGACCTCGTCGTCGTAGGACACCATCGCCAGCTCCTCCGGGATCGCGATGCCCAGCTCCGCACAGATCCGGGTGACCGCGATGGCGTGCGGATCGCTGTGCACGATCAGCGCGGTCACCCCGGCCCGCCGGCACCGGAGCAGGTTGTCGTGCAACAGCTTCTGATGCCCAGGATCGTCGAGTGCCACCGACTCCTGCACCACCGTCGCGTCCGGGATGCCCAGCTCGGCGCACGCCGACCGCCAGCCCCGCAGCAGATGCGCCGAGGTGGGGCTGCCGTGCGCGAGCATCAACCCGATCTGCCGGTGCCCCTGCTCGTGCAGGTGGTGCACGGCGAGCTCGAGGCCCAGGGCGTGGTCGCTGCGGACGTACTCGACCCGGCGCGGCATCGACGCCCACTGCGTCGGCAGCCGCTCGACCAGGATCGCCGGCACCGGCAGCCGGCCGATCCAGCGCATCATCCGCTCGGCGTCCTCGGTGTCCAAACTGGGCGCGAGCAGCAGACCGTCCACCTGTCGGGCGTCGACCAGCCGCCCGATCTGCCGGCGGTCCTCCTCGGGGTCATAGCTGGAACCCCGCAACTGCACGGTGACGCCGAGCGCGGCCGCCGCCGCCTTCGCACCCGCGACGATCGGCGGCCAATAGAAGTCGAGCGACGGCACGACCATGCCGATGATGAAGCCGCGGGCGGCCGGGCGGAGCCGCTCCGGGCGGGGCTGCGCGGGCAGCGTCGCCCCGCCGTGCACCCGCACGACCAGGTTACGGGCGGCCAGGGTGGCGATGTCGCGGCGAATCGTGGGCTCGCTGACGCCGAGGTCGCGGGCGAGCTCACGCACCCGGACGACACCCCGGCGCCGCAGCTCGGCCAGCATGTGCTCGTGTCGTTGCACCTGCAGGAGCGCTTCCGCCGCCACCGGCACCTCTTCTCGGCCGCCGTCAACGTAACCCCGGCCCCGGGCGCCGTCAACGCACGCCGGGGCCGGGGTTCGACCGGTCTCACCGCTCAGTTCCGCTCGGAAACGAAAGCTCGCGTTGATCGATCCGGAGCGATAGCTTGATTCGATGAAGCTCGCCGTGGCCCTGGCCCTCGCCGTGTCTACGTCCGTCGTGCTGGCCGGTGACCCCGCCGGCGCGGCCGCCCCACCCGCGAGTCCGGGATCGGCCGGCATCGGCGACCCCTACTACCCGCTGGACGGCAACGGCGGGTACGACGTGAAGCACTACGACCTGGCGATCAGATACGCGCCGGCCACGGACGCGATCGCGGGCGCGGTGCGGATCCGGTCGGTGGCGACGCAACGCCTGTCCGCCTTCAACCTCGACCTCGACGGCCTGACCATCCGGTCGATCACCGTGGACGGCCGGCCGGCGACCTGGTCCCGCCACGGCACCGAGCTGACCGTCACCCCGCGCCGGTCGCTGGGCAAGGGACACGCCTTCGACACCCGGATCGTCTACGACGGCGTACCCAAGGTGATCCACGACCCGGACCTCGGCGACGGCGGCGCCTTCACCACCGACGACGGCGTGATCATCCTCGGCGAGCCGGACGTCGCCCAGGCCTGGTTCCCGTCCAACGACCACCCGAGCGACAAGGCGTCCTTCTCGATCGCGCTGACCGTCCCGAACGGCCTGCAGGCGATCTCCAACGGCGCCCCGGCCGGTCACTCGACCACCCACGGCTGGACGACGTGGCGCTGGGAACAGGCCGAACCGATGGCGACGTACCTGGCCCAGGCGTCGATCGGCCACTTCGACGTGAAGTCCTACCGGAAGAACGGCATCCAGTTCCTCGACGCGATCGACCCGGCGCTGCCCCCGGCGACGTACGACCGGGTGGCCAAGTCGTTCGCCCGCGAGCCGGAGATCCTCACGTTCCTGTCCGGCTACTTCGGCCCCTATCCGTTCCGCGCCTCCGGAGGCATCGTCGACGCGGACGGCGAATGGGACTACGCGCTGGAAAACGAGGGGCGCCCGATCTACACCCCGCAGGACTTCGACACCCAGGAGGGCGGCGACAGCGTCGTCGTCCACGAGCTCACCCACCAGTGGTACGGCGACAGCGTCTCGGTCGAGCACTGGCAGGACATCTGGCTGAACGAGGGCTTCGCGACCTACGCCGAGTGGCTCTGGAGCGGGCACGAGGGCCTCGGCACCCCGCAGGAGATCTTCGACCAGCTGTACGCGACGCCGGCCACCTCGAAGCTGTGGGCCACCAAGGTCGCCGACCCCGGCCCGCCCAACCTCTTCGTCGGCGCCGTCTACGACCGCGGCGCGATGACCCTCCAGGCGCTGCGAGTGGCCGTCGGCGACCGGTCGTTCTTCCGCATCCTGCGCTCGTGGGCCCAGCTCCACCGCAGCGGCAACGGAAGCACCGGACAGTTCATCGCCCTCGCCGAACACATCTCCGGCCACGACCTGGGCGCCCTGTTCACCGTCTGGCTCTACACCCCGTCCAAGCCGGCCCACCCGTAGGCCGTCGTGGGCCGCACCGCCTGAAGTCGGCGACCCGGTCGGCCGCACCCGCGCCCGCTACTACACCGAGGGGCCGCGTTTTCCCGCGCCGGCCTTGGAGCTGGCCCGCACGCCGTTCACCCTCATCTCGCCCTATCCGAACGACTGACGTCGACGCTCGGCACGAAAGCGTGACGTAGTGGCCGCCGCCGATACGTAGCGTCCGGTGTATGGGCGAATTCAAGTTCGGACGGCGGCGGTTTCTCGGTCTGACGGCCGTGGCCGGCGCGGCGGCCGCTGGTGCGGCCATGCTCGGTGAGCCGCACGCCGAGGCGGCCACCGGAGTCGACTACGCGGGGCTGAAGCGGGCCCTCACCGGCCCGCTGCTGCGGCCCGGGGACGCGGCCTACGCGGCGGCCGCCAAGCCGTACAACAGTGCTCTCGGCGTGCGGAAACCGGCCGCGATCGCCAAGGTGGCGGGCACCGACGACGTGCGCACCTGTGTGCGGCGGGTGCGCGGGCACGGCGTGCCGCTGGCCGCGCGGGCCGGTGGCCACAGCTACGCCGGTTTCTCGACGCCGAACGGCGGCGTCGTTGTCGACCTGTCGGCGCTCAAGGGCATCATGGTCAAGGGCGACGGCACGGCCGTCGTCGGCGCCGGGGTCAAGCTCCTCGACCTGTACGCGGCCCTCGCCGCCCACAACCGCGCGCTGCCCGCCGGGTCCTGCCCCACCGTCGGCGTCGCCGGCAGCACACTGGGCGGCGGCATCGGCGTCGTCGCCCGGGCGTACGGCCTCACCTGCGACCACCTCGAGTCGGCCACCGTCGTCACCGCGGACGGCGCCCTGCAGACCGTCGACAGCAACCACGACGCCGACCTGTTCTGGGCGCTGCGGGGCGGCGGGGGCGGCAACGGCGGCATCGTCACCAGCTTCACTTTCCGCACCGTGCCGGCGCCCACCGTCACGATCTTCTCGCTGCACTTCCCGGCGTCCCGCACGTCTCGCGTGCTGCGCGCCTGGTCGCAGTGGATGGACGCCGCGCCGGACCAGCTCACCGCGCTGTGCGGGGTGACCGCCGCGAGCACGCCGACCAACCGGGTGACCGGCACCTGGACCGGGCCCGCCTCGGCGCTGGCCGGTCACCTTTCCGCGCTCATCGCCGCGGTCGGCGCCGCCCCGACCTCCCGCACCACGCACACCTACAGCTATCTGAACGCGATGAAATACTTCGCCGGGCCGCCCGCCGGCCGGGAGGCCTTCCGCGCCGCGTCGCGCATGCTCGACCGTACGGTGACCGCGTCGATCGCCGACCGGGTCGTCGCCCTGATGAGCAGGCAGAAGGGCATGGTTCTGCTCTTCGATTCGCTGCGTGGCCAGGTCGGGCGGCTCAAGACCGGCGATACGGCGTTCGCCCATCGTGGTGCGCACGCCTCGGTGCAGGTCTACAGCGGCAACGCGGCCAACGGGCCGGCGGTGCTCGCGGTGCAGCAGGCGCTCGCGCCGATCGTCGGCACCGGCGCGTACGTCAACTACCTGAACCCGGGCCAGAAGGACTGGGCGAGCGCCTACTACGGCGCCAACCTGCCCCGCCTGCGCCAGGTCGTCCGCAAGTACGACCCGGACCGCGTCTTCGACTTCCCCCAGTCTGTCCTGCGCGCCTGACCGCGCGGCGTCAGCGGCGCAGAACCGACCAGCACGCCGCCCCGACCGGCAGCAGAATCCAGCACGAGAACAGCCGGTAGGTCAGCACGGCCGCGGTCGCCGCGGCGGCCGGGGCGCCGCCGGACGTGGTCAGCGCCAGGATCAGCTCTGCCTCGATCACCCCGATCCCGCCGGCCGTACCGGGGATCTGGCGGGCGAGCTGGGCGCCGAGGTAAGCCGCGCCGACCACCGCGGCGGACACCGTGAGGCCGACCGCGTGCAGGCAGACCATCAGGCACAACAGGTCGGTAAGCCAGTTGACCGCCGCCAGGGCCAGCACGAGAAGCCACCGGCGGCCGGGAACGACCGCGGCGTACACCAGGGTCTCGTGGATCGTGCGCCGCAACCGGCCCAGGCGGCCGGCCGGCTCGGCGCCCGCCGGCGGCATCCCGCTGCGGCGCAGCCGGCGCGCGGCCAGCACGAGCAGGCCCACGACCGCCAGGACGACCGCCACCGAGATCGTCGTGCCGGTCTGCAGCACGGCGTCGCCGGCGTAGAGAACGGCGAGGCCCGCGACGGACGCGGCCCCGCACAGCAGCGTGACCGCCGCCGCGATCGGCTTGGACGCGCCGCGGGCGCGGAACTGCCGGAAGCCGTACGCCGCGGCCACCGCCGACCCGCCGGGCAGGGCCGTGGCCATCGCCGAGCGGGCGTAGGTCACCGCGACCGACACCCTCGCCCGCATCTTGACGCCGAAGGCGCTGAGCAGCCGCCGTTCCTGCTCGGCGAACGCGACCGTCGAGACGACCTGCAGGACGGCGGCGACGATCAGCCACGCCGGGCGGGCGTGACGCAGCGTGGCCCACGTCGATCCCGCGCTGGGCAGGTGCCCGCGCAGCTCGAAGGCGGCCACGGCCGCCGCCAGGCCCAGGACGGGCAGCTTCCACCAGCCCCGTCGAGCGGGCGTTGTGGACGGGGGTGCGGGAGCCGGCGCCCCGGTCAGGGTGTCGTGGCGGCTGAACACCCCTTCACCATCGCCTGCCCGGCTGACGGGAGCTGTTACGGCCGGATAAGAACACGATAAGACGAAGCCAGGGACGCTGGTCGGCCGGTGTCGCGGCGATCAGCTCGGCCAGGGCCGGGGACGCGGCGAACTCCCCCGGGCCGGGCAGCGCGCTCAGCCCGGGCGGCACCGGGCCGTCCGGTCCGGTCACCGCCATCCGCAGCGACCGGTCAGGCGTCGTCCCGGAACGAGGCGTGGTATCCGGCGAACTGGGCCTGCTGGGCGGTGAGCAGGGGCGAGCCGTTCGGGTAGACGTGCTCGAACATCGCCGCCGGCTGCGGATCCGGCATCGCGAGGACCCGCTCCCGCAGGTCGAGGGCGATGCCGCGGGCGTCCTCGTCGACCTGGGCGAAGAAGTCGTCGTCGGCCAGCCCCTCCTTGGCCAGGAACGCGCGGACCCGGCTGATCGGGTCCTTGGCCTGCCACGAGTCGAGCTCACCGGCGACGCGGTACCGGGTCGGGTCGTCCGAGCTGGTGTGCGCGCCCATCCGGTACGTGTACGCCTCGATCAGCATCGGCCCGTGACCCTGCCGGGCGCTGTCCAGCGCGGCCCGCGTCACGGCGTACGTGGCGAGCACGTCGTTGCCGTCCACGCGTACGCCCGGAAAGCCGAAGCCGTCGGCTCGGCGATGGACCGGGATCAGACTCTGGCTGGTGAACGGCTGCGAGATGGCCCACTGGTTGTTCTGGCAGAAGAAGACGATCGGCGCGTGGTGGACGCCGGCCCACACGAACGCCTCGTTCACCTCGCCCTGGCTGGTCGCGCCGTCCCCGAAGTACGCGATGACCGCCTCACCGTCGCCGGTGCCGACCTTGCCGTCCAGGTTGATGCCCATGGCATAGCCGGTGGCGTGCAGCGTCTGGGCGCCGACCACGAGCGTGTACATGTGGAAATTGAACTCGCCCGGGTCCCAGCCGCCCTGGTCGACGCCGCGGAACAGCCCGAACGGCATGATCGGGTCGATGCCGCGGGTGTAGAGCACGCCGTGCTCGCGGTAGGAGGGGAACGCCATGTCCTGCGGCCGCAGGGCGCGGCCGGAGCCGACCTGGGCGGCCTCCTGGCCCAGCAGGCCGGCCCACAGGCCCAGCTCGCCCTGGCGTTGCAGGGCGAGGCCCTCGGCGTCGAGGCGGCGCACGATCACCAGATCGCGGTAGATGTCCCGGTATTCGGCGTCCGTGAAGCTGACCGAGTACGCCGGGTGGTCGACGCGCTCGCCCTCCGGCGTCAACAGCTGCACGTAACCGCCCGCCGGGACATCCGCCCCTGTCCTGTCGACCGCCATGGCACGCCTTCCGTCGCGAGTTACTGCCGGGTAAGGATTCCAGCAGAGGCCGGCGGAGGGAACGAGGTGGTGATCAGGTTCTCACCAGGCGGTCTTCTGGCGGCTGGGCCGCCGCACGAACCGCCCGCGGGGTGCGCCGGTCACCACGCCGTCGGCGAGGACCCGGTGGCCGCGTACGAAGGTGTCGGTGACCTTGGCCGTCATCTCGAAGCCCTCGAACGGCGTGTATTCCTGGGTCGACTCCGAGTCGGCCGCCCGTACCACCCAGGTGCGGTCGGGGTCGACCAGGCAGAAGTCGGCGTCGTAGCCCTCCTCGACCTGGCCCTTGGTGTGCAGCCCGAAGCGCCGGGCCGGGTTCCCGGCGAGCAGTTCGGCGATCCGGCCCAGCGGCAAGCCGCGCTTGGTGCCCTCGGTGACCAGGCCGGGCAGCAGGTATTCGGTGCCGCCGAAGCCGGACTTGGCGACGAAGACGTCCTCCCGCGGCTGGCCGAACTTGGTCTCGTCCCTGCAGCAGGCGTGGTCGCTGGTCACCCAGTCGAAGTGGCCGGCCACCATGTGTTCCCACAGCGCCTCGACGTCCTCGCGGGGCCGGATCGGCGGGTTCACCTTGGCTCCGATGCCGGCGGTGTCGATGTCGGCCAGCAGGTGCCCGATGGTGACCTCGCGCCGGAAGTCGACGTGCGGGAAGGTCGCCGCCATCAGCATCGCCGCCTCGATCGCCTTGCGGGACGACAGGTGCAGCAGGTTGATCGTCGGCAGCCCGGTCTCGTACGCCAGGTAGGACGCGATCGTGATGGCCAGGCCCTCGGAGTGCGGCGGCCGGGAGGCGCTGTACGCGGCGAGCCCGGTCAGCGATCCGTCCTGTTCGACCAGCTTGGTGTAGGCCGCCATGATCTCGGCGGTCTCGCAGTGCAGCGACAGCGAGATGTCGTCGGGGTCGGCCGAGGCGAGGCGGGCCTTCTGGATCGCGCGCATGATGAACTCGAAGTGCGCGTAGTCGTAGGACTCACCCTCGGGCAGCATCAGGAACTGGTCCTGCGAGCTGGAGCGCCCGTGCAGCCCGTGCTTGCCGTAGAACATGAAGATCTTGAAGGACGGGATCCCGAAGTCCTCGATGATCGACGGAATCTCCTCGATGTGCTCCTTGAGGATCGGCGCGACGTGGAAGCCGTAGTCGATGTAGGCCCGGCCCTCGGTCGCCGCGAACGCCTCCGGCAGCACCTCGCGGTAGGGGCCGCTGCGGTTGAGGTAGTAGGCGCCGGTCCGCAGGTAGGTCAGCCCGGTGGTGACGCCGCCCTGCGCGCTCGCCCTGCTCTCGGTGACCGCGTCCTCGGCCAGCGGGTTGTAGATGCCCCAGTGCTGGTGGACGTCGACGGCGCCCGGGAAGAGCAGCCGGTTGCCGGCGTCGACCACGGTGGCCGCCTGGGTGGGGTCGATGCCGGGCGCGATGCGGACGAACTTTCCGCCGGTGACCGCGACGTCCGCGGTCGACGGAGACGAAGAGCCGGGCCGGACCACGCGCGCGTTGGTGACGAGCAGATCGAACATCAGGAATCACCCTCCGGAAGAGCAAGGCGGGACCACAACGGTCCCAGTTCGGGTAGTTCGTCGAGGCGGCCGACCAGGTCGCGTACGTCCTGGACCGCGGCGGCGGAAAGCCGGCGCCCGGCGTTGTCGGTGAATTTCAGGGCGAGCTCGTCGTAGGTGAGGGGCCTCGCGGTGCCGCCACGGTTGGTCATCACCCGGGCGGTGAGCGACGTTCCGTCGGTCAGGAAAGCGGTGAGCACGGACGGGAACTGGTGCGGGAAGACGGCGGTGCACTCGTCGTCGGCGACCACGTCGACCTTCGCCATGATGGCCCGCCGGGCCGGGTCACGGGCCAGATCGTCGGTGTAGTCGCCCAGCGCGGCGCCGAGTCCGCCGCCGCCGAGCAGCCCGGTCGCGACCGCGTAGGGCCCGCTGAACTGGGCCATGTAGCCGGTCTCCGGCGCTCGCTTGACCTCGATCGGCTCGCCGATCGTGCGAACCACCGGGGCCGGTACGCCGAGCGTCAGCCGCTCGACCTGTTCCGGGACAAGGCCACGCGAACGAAAGGAGGAAGCCGCGTCGAGGGCGGTGTGGGTGAAGTGGTTGGCCGGGTAGGGCTTGAAGAAGATGCCCGGCACCTCCCAGCGCTCCCCCAGCCGGTCGGTGATCGCCGACGGATCGAACCGCCCGTGCAGCCACGCCTGGAAGAAGCCGAACCGTCCTTCGAGGACGGTCGGCGGGCCGGTGAAGCCCTGTCGCACCAGTTCGACCGCCGAGAGCGCCGAGTGGGCGGCCCACCCGCAGTGCATCCGTTTCACGGTGCCGCCGGTGCGGTTGGCCTCGATGACGCCGGAGCCCATCGACGCGGTCAGGCCGAGCACGTGGACGAGCGCGTCCGCGTCGAGGCCGGCGAGCAGGCCGGCCGCCATCCCGGAGCCGAGCGTGCCGCAGATCGAGGTGGCGTGCTGGCCGTGGTCGAAGAACAGGTTCTCGCCGGTCTTGTCGTCGTAGCCGGCCATCCCGATCCGGACGCAGGTCTCCAGCCCGGCCGCGACGGCGACGATCAGTTCGCGGCCGCCGCGCCCGTACGCCTCGGCCGCCGCGAGCGCGGCCGGCACCACCGACGCGCTGGGATGCAGCACCGACGGCAGGTGGGTGTCGTCGTAGTCCAGCGAGTGGGCGAGCGTGCCGTTGACGAAGGCGGCGAGCGCGGCGGGCAACGGGCCGGTCATCCCGACCGCGTGGGCCTGCGGCCGGCCGCCCTGCTCGGCGGCGAACCGGCGGGCCGCCCCGCTGGTCGGGAGGTCGCTCGCGGCGACCGCGATGCCGAGCACGTCGAGCACCCGCTTGCGGACGCTGTCGACGACCTCGGCGGGCAGCGTGTCGAAGGTCAGGCCGGCGGCGAACTGCCCGAGGCGCCGCGCGAGCGTGAGGTCAGTCATGGGCCACCACCGCGAGCGGGCGGACCGGTGATCCGGTGGCGCCGACCAGGTGCAGCGGGATCAGCACGAACGTGAACTCGTGGACGCCCGCCGCGGCCAGCTCCTCCAGGTCGAGCGCCTCGATGATGTAGACGCCGCGCTCGACCAGCAGCACCCGGTGGGCCGGCAGCAACGTGTGGCCGCCGCCGGGGGCCAGCCGTTCGAAGGCGATCGAGTCGGCGCCGGCCGCGATCACGCCGGTGTCGGCCAGCCAGGTCGCGCCGGCCTCGCTCACTCCGGGTACGCCCGTCTCCGCCCCGACGTAGGCTGCCGTCCCGTCGGTGAACCGTCTCCCCCAGCCGCTCCGGATCAGCGCGACTCCCCCCTCGGACGGGCGGACACCGGTCGCCTCGAGGTCGTCGGCCGAGATCTCGTAGCCGGGCGGGCACGCGTCCGTCCCCAGCACGGCCGGTATGTCGAGCAGAACCCCCCGCACCACCATCGGCGCGATCGTGTGCACCCCCAGCTCCAGGAATCTGCCGCCCGCCTGCGCTTGCGCCGCGTCCGCGCCGCCGTGCAGCCTGCCCTGGAAGGAAACGTGGGCGAGCGCGTCGATGTGGGTGCCGACGTGGGTGCCGGTGACGATCAGGTCGTTGGCGGCCGAGCTGCCGTCGGGCCGGAACTGGTCGCCGTGCCGGCGCGGCAGCGTGTGCCAGAACTGCGGGTGGTTGGGCGACTGCGGCATCCCCACGAACATCGGCCGGCCCAGGTCGAAGACCCGCACGCCCCGGGTCACCACGTCGAGCAGAGCATCGGTCATGCCACAACTCCTTCCGCGCGCAACGCGGCTATGTGCGAAGGGTCGAGCCCCAACTCGCCGATGAGGACCTCGTCGGTGAACTCGCCGAGACGCCGCCCGGTGAACCGGATCCGGCCCGGGGTCTCCGACATCCGCCAGAGCACGTTGTGCATGAGCACGCGCCCGAGGTCGTCGTCGGGCACCTCGACCAGCATCCCGGTCGCCCGGACGTGCTCGTCCTCGATCAGGTCGCGCGCGTCGTAGACCGGCGCGATGGCGGCCTCGGCGGCCACGAACGCGTTCATCACCTCGTCGCGGTCGCGGGCCGCGATCCAGTCGCCGACGTAGCCGTCGAGCAGATCGACGTGCTCGGCCCGCCCGCGGCCGGACGCGAACCACGGTTCGTCGATCACCTCGGGGTGCCCGACCATCCGCAGCACCCGCTCGGCGATCCGCTGGGCGCTGGTCGACACCGCGACCCACGAGCCGTCCTTGGTGCGGTAGGTGTTGCGCGGCGCGTTGTTCGTCGACCGGTTGCCGTGCCGGGTCTCGATGACGCCGGCGTGGTAATACGCGGCCGGCGACGGCCCGACCGCCATCATCATCGGTTCCAGGATGCTCAGATCGATGACCTGTCCCGGGCCGCCGCCGACCTCCCGGTGCCGCAGCGCCATCAGCACCGCCGACGCCCCGGCCAGCGCGCAGATGCTGTCGGCGAGGCCGAACGAGGGAAGGGTCGGCGGCCCGTCGGCCTCACCGGTCAGGTTGGCGAAGCCGCTCATCGCCTCGGCCAGGGTGCCGAAGCCGGCCCGGGAGGCGTACGGTCCGGTCTGGCCGAAGCCGGTCAGGCGCAGCACGACCAGCCCCGGGTTGACCTCGTGCAGCCGTTCCGGCCCGATCCCCCAGCGCTCCAGCGTGCCCGGGCGGAAGTTCTCCACCAGCACGTCGGCGTCCTCGATCAGGCGCAGCAGCACCTCGGCGCCGGCCGGCTTCCCCAGGTCGAGGCCGATCGTGCGCTTGTTGCGGGCGACCTCCTTCCACCACAGGGGTACGCCGTCGTGCGAGCGTCCGTGCCCGCGCAGCCCGTCGCCCCGGGTCGGATGCTCGAGCTTGATCACGTCGGCCCCGTAGTCGCCGAGGATCTGGCAGACGATCGGCCCGGCGATGATGCTCGACGCGTCGATGACCCGTACGCCGGCGAGGGCCTGTTTCTGTTCCTGCGTCATCGTTCCCCATTCTGCGGCCGGATCTGGAGTCCGCGCAGCGTCTCCAGAAGCGGCTGAACTCCGTGCGTGTCAAGGGAATCCACTGCGAAAACCACTGCGTCGGCAGCCTCCGATCCGATGGCGGCGGCCAGGAGACGCCGCGGCTTCTCCCGTACGCCGGGAGCAGTCAGCGCGCCTTCCCCGTCCCCCCGCGGACGGGCCGCCCGGGCGCTCCGGCGCGTGCCGTCGGTCAGCTCGACGGTGACGACCGCGGGGCGCCCGTCCGGATATCCGTTGTCCAGCAACGGGTCGGACCGCACCACGACCCGTTGCGCGAGCGCGCGGATCGCCGCCTCCGGGGCACCGGGCGACGGTCCGGCCTCCCCGGTCACGATCGCCGCCGCCACCGAGTACGGAATGCTGAACCGGGCCGCCAGATCGTTGGCCGGCAACGGGTCCGCGAACGCGGCCGCCCCGGCGTAGGTCGCCACCTCGACCCGGGCAACGGTCGCCGGGTCCAGCGGCAGCAGGTCCTCGACCGCGTCGTTGACCCCGTGCAGGTGTGCCATCGTCGGGTGCCGCTTCACATAGCCGGCCAGCACCTCGTAGGTCCCGGGCGCCGGGTCGATCGGGACGGGAGCCCGGCCGGCCACCGCGAGGAAGTGCCGTTCGAGCGTGCCCGCCGGGGCCCGCAGGCCGGACGCGGCCGCGATGCCCGCGGTCACCCCGGCCTGGGCCGCCCCGGCCAGCAGCAGGTGCTGGCCGGTCGATCCGCCGAAAACCGTCCCGGCGTCGGGGATCGAGGGCGTCACCGCGGCCAGGTCGATCGCGGCCGCGACGGCATCCGGGTCGCCGCGGGTGAGCAGATGGGCGACCCCGGCGGCGGCACCGACGGTGCCCCAGGTGCCGATGTCGTGCACGCCGTCGCGGGTGCCGCCCATCGCCCGGCCGACCCGGACACCCGTCTCGTAGCCGGTCAGCACGGCCGCCGTCACACCCGGCCCGGCGCCGGCCGCCGCTGAGGCGGCTCCGCGGAACGCCCGGCCCGGCCCGGCGCCACCGGCGACCGCCAGCACGGCCGGGACCACGTGGGACGCCGGGTGGCCCCGAGCCCGCCGGTGTCCGTCCTGCCGCTGCTCGGCCGCGACCGGCAGCGCCAGCACAAACGCGGCGAGACCGGCCGGGGCGCCGGCGCGGCGGCCCGGCACCGTTGCCGGACCGTCCACGCCGGACAACAGTGCCTCGCGCAGGGCCGCGATCTCCGGCCGCTGCCACGCCGACAGCGCGTTGGCCAGCACGTCCGAGACGAGGAACCGGACCCGGGCCCAGACCTCCTCGCCCGCCTCGGCGACCAGCGCGGAGGCGGCGAGGCTCAGCCGGCGGGCGGCTGGTGGCCCATCCGGACCGACAGGGCCCGGGTCGACGCCAGCAGCTCCCGCACGCAGCCCTCCACTTCCCCGGCGAACCTCTCCGCCGGGCCGCAGACGCTCACCACCGCCAGCGGGTAGCCGTCCCGGTTGAGGATCGGCGCCGCCACCGACGCCGAGCCGAGCTGGCGTTCCCCGCTCGACTGCGCCCAGCCCCGCTCCCGGATCAGGTTGAGCTCCTTGCGCAGCGTGCGGACGTTGGTCACGGTCTTGCTGGTCACCTTGTCGAGCGAACCCGACAGGTACTGATCGATCTCGACCTGGGGCAGGAACGCCAGCAGCGACTTGGACGAGCCACCGGCGTGCAACGGGTGAGCGACGCCGAGCTGCACCGACATCAGCACCTCGCGGTCCGGGGTCACCTGATCGACGTACACCCGCCGGTCCGCGCCGCTGCGGATCGACAGGGTCGCCGTCTCGTCGGTGGCCCGGGAGAGCCGGGTGAGCTCGGGCGCGGCGAAGGTCCGGATGTCCAGCCGGCCCAGGTACCGCGCGCCGAGGCCGAGGATGGTCGGGCCGAGCGCGTACTTCTTGGTCTGCGGGTCGAGCTCCAGCAGCCGCTTGTTCTTGAACGACAGCAGGATCCGGTGCACCGCCGACTTCGACATGCCGAGCGTGTTGGCGATCTCCGTGACCCCGAGCTGGGCGGACGACGAGTCGGCGAAGAGCAGCAACACGTCGGCCGCTCGTTCCACGGTGCTCGCGGAGTTGGGGCTCGCGGAGTTGCCACCCGTCTCGGTCTCGACTGTCACGTTCGCGGTCCTCTCGCGTTTGCACGGTGCGCCCGGCTCAGCCGCCGAGTGTCGACGGCGAGACACCCCACGCCGACGCGTACCCGGTGAGGAAGGCGTCGCCGTACCCCTTGCCGTTCTGGGCCGGTGTGCCGACGTCGGCGACGTTCGACTTGTTGATGATCCGTACGTTGATCTGCTCGTTGCCCGCCGGCTTGTGCAGCATAATCCGCATGGCCTGGTCGAGACCGGCGGCCGCGACGTCGGCCGTGTTCTCGCCGACGTCCATGGTGACCACGTTCCCGGTACGGATCATGTCCTCGATCGCCGGCGTGCCGTTGAAGCTGGCCACGAAGACCTTGCCCGAGCGCCCGGCCGAGACGATCGCCGGCGCGATGAACTGGGCCATGCTGTCGAACACCGGCAGGATGTAGTTGATGTTCGGGTCGGCCGAGAGCTTGCCCTGGACGGTCGTCTGGAGCTTGGTCGCCCAGTCGACCGGGTTCACGTTCACCGTCTGCACCTTGCATCCCGGGCACACCTGGGACATCTCGCCGGTGACGCCGTCCTCCACCGCCTGCGAGCTGACGTCGGCGTTGGACGACACGACGAGCACGTCGGCCTTGCCCTTGGTCTCACTTGTCGCCCACGCGGCCATCAGCTGGCCGGCCAGCTTGAACGGGGCGAACGCGTAGCCGGCGACGTAGGGGACGGTCGGCTGCGACTGGTCCCGCTCGTTGGTGTCGATGGTCGGGATGCCCGCCGCCCTGGCCTGCTGGATCTGCGGCGCGAGCTGCTCCGGAGGGATGCCGGCGAGCAGGTCGATCGCGTCGGCGTGCGAGCTGATCGCCTGGTTGGCGCCCTGCACCCACTGGGACTGCTGCTGCTGGTTGGGGTAGTCGACGTACTTGATGCCGAGGTCCTTGGCGTATTCGCCCATCGCCTTGTCGACCGTGTTGACGAAGGCGACGCTCGAGCTGGCCGGGATGCTGAAGATCGTCTTGCCCTTGAGGCCCGACACGTCGATCGGGTCGCCGGGCGAGGTGAACTCGGGGTTGCCGAGGTACTTGTTGACCAGGGCGGATGCCGTGGCCACACCGGGCGGGGCGTCGCCGCCGGGGGATGAGCCGCTGCCGCTGCCGCTGCTCGAAGAGGACGCCGTACTACAGCCCGCCAGAAGCATGAGAGCGATCGCGGCGCCCGCGACCATCCGGGTCTTCATGATCATCTTTCTCCTTCGACGTTTCTTCGATCGGAGCCGCGGCGCGGCGCAGGCGCCGGCCGTTGGCGCGGGCCACGAGACTGGAGAGAAGTACGGCGATGACGAGAGCGCCGCCGTAGAAGAGCTGCTGGACGAAGGTCGACACACCGAGCTGCGCCAGTCCGTTGATGCCGGTGGTCAGGAAGTAGACGGCGACCATGGTTCCCCACGGGTTGAAGCGCCCCGGGGCGAGCGTGGTGGCGCCGAGGAACACCGCCGCGAAGGCCGGCAGCAGCAGCGAGGTGCCCGCGGACGGGTCGGCCGAGCCGCTGGTGCCGACGTAGACCACGCCGCCGAGGCCGGCGAGGGTGCCGGCGGCCACGAACGCGAGGATCCGGATGCGGTCGACCCGCAGCCCGGAGAGGCGGGCCACCTCGCGCCCCCGGCCGACCACGAGCAACCGCCGCCCGGCCGGGGTGAAGTCGAAGAAGTACCAGAGCAGGGCCGCGGCCACGATGAGATACCAGAACTCGACCGACAGGCCCAGGAACCGGTCCACCACGACGACGTTGACCAGGCTCTGGGAGACGCCGCTGACCGGGGCCGACTTCGACACCCAGAGCGTCAGGCCGTCGAGGAACGTACCGACGCCGAGGGTGACGATGAACGGGTCGATGCGGCCGAACACGCAGATCACGCCGTTGACGACGCCGACCACCGCGCCGACCAGCACCCCCACGACGGCGGCCTCGCCGATCGGCATGTGGTGCTGCGCGTTGAGCACCGCGACCACCATCGAGGTGAGGTTGAGCGTGCTCGCCACCGACAGGTCGTAGTCGCCGCCGGTCATCGGGATGACCAGGGCGAGCGCGACGATGCCGAGCGGCGCCTGGGAGGCGAGCAAGGTGCTGAAGTTGGAGGTGGTCGGGAAGGTGTCCGGCCGCGCGATCGAGAAGGTCACGATCACGATCGCCCAGACGATGACGACACCGAAGCGCTGGACGAATCCGTCGCCGTGCCTTCGTTGTTTCCTGGATACGGTCATGCGAAGTCCTCCACCGCGCGGGCCAGGTCGGCGCTGCGCCGGGTGCCGCGGTACGCGGCCCCGGCGATCTGCTCGACGGAGACGCTCCCGTCGAACGTGGCGGTCACCCGGCCGTCCGCGATGACCACCACCCGGTCGGCGAGCCGGGCGATCTCGTCCCAGTCGCCCGAGGCGTAGAGCACGACGGCGCCGTTCGCCGCCGATTCCCGGATGATCCGGAAGATGAGCTGCCGGGCGCCGACGTCGACGCCCTGGGTCGGCTCGCTGAGCAGCACCAGGCCGGGCGCGAGCTGCAGCCACTTGCCGAGCACCGCCTTCTGCTGGTTGCCGCCGCTGAGCGTGCCGATCGGCCGGGCCGGCTCCGGCGGCTGCACCGCGTGGTCACGCAGCAGCCGGGTGCAGGCCCGGGTGAGCCGCCCCAGCCGCAGCCGGGCGCCGCGGAAGAAGTCGCCGACCACCGGCAGCATCACGTTGTCCCGGAGGGACAACTCGGCGATCACGCCCTGCGTGAGCCGCGACGACGGGACGAAGACCATGCCCATCCCGAGCGCTCGGACCGGGGTCATTCGATGCAGGGGTACGGGTTTCCCGGCCCCCACCCGTAGCGTGCCCGCGTCGGCCGTGGTCGCCCCGTAGAGGTGTTCGAGCACGAACTCCCAGCCGCTGCCGACGATCCCGGTGATGCCGACGATCTCCCCGGCCGACGCCTCGAAAGCGATGTCGTGCACGTGCTCGCCGTCGAGCCCGGTGACCACGAGATGCTCGTTCTTGTCGGGGGACCTGGCCGGGACCTCCAGTGGCGCCGGCCGGGCGCCCCCGACGATCAGGCCGACGATGTCGTCCTCCGAGAGGTCCGCGGTCGGCGCGTCCCTGACCACCTTGCCGTCCCGCAGCACGGTCACCCGGTCGGTCAGGCCGAGCACCTCGCCGATGTCGTGCGACACGAACAGCACCCCGGCCCCGCTCGCCGCGATCGAGCGCAGCAGCGTGTAGAGGCTGTCCCGCCCGGCGCGGTCGAGGAACGTGGTCGCCTCGTCCAGCACGAGCACCCCGGCCCCGCCGGCCTCCCGCAGCTGGAGCACCGCCCGGATGATGGCCACCTGGGCCTGCTCGATCGGCCGCAGCGTGCCCAGCTTGACGCGCGGGTCGAGATCGAGCCCGAACGACTCCAGCAGTTCGTGGGCCCGCCGCTGCTCGGCCCGCCACGGGATGTACCAGCGCCGGTCGCGGCCCAGCCGGTTGAGGCGCAGGTTTTCCAGCACGCTGAGGTCACCGACCAGGCTCAGGTCCTGGTGCACGAAGCTGATGCCGAGCTCGGCCGGCTCGCCCGGGTTGAGCGGCCGGGTCAGCGTGTGGTCATTGATCTCCAGCCGCCAGTCCGGGTCGGGCTGGTGGAAGCCGGCCAGGCATTTGATCAGCGTGGACTTGCCGGAGCCGTTCTGCCCGACCAGGCCGAGGATCTCGCCGGCTCCGAGCTCGAGCCGCACGTCGGTGAGCACCGGGACGCCGGCGAAGTGCTTGGACAACCCGTCGATGCGGAGCAGCGTCATCGGTACAGTCCCGCCTCGCCGGCGACCGCGAGCAGCCGCAGCGCCAGCGCGGTCGGGTCGACCACGGCGACGTCGCCGAGCCGGTCGGTGTCGAGGTCGACCGCCGAACAGCCGTTGAACAGCGTGCGGGCGCCGGCCGCGGTCAGCTCGGCCTCCAGGGGCTTCATCGCCGCGCTCCACGCCTGGTGGTCGGAGATCAGGCAGAAGTCGACGTCGAGCACGTAGCGGCCGTCGAGCCAGCCGCCGAGCGCGTACCTGTCCAGGCGGGCCGCCAGCTCGTCGCCGATCACCCGGTTGCGCGTGACCACGGCGAACGGCCGGCCGAGCGAGGCGAGATGCCCGGCGACGAGCCGCAGGATCCCGGCCACCGGCACCGGGAAGTCGCCCTGGCCGACGATCGCCGGGTCGAGCACGCAGTCAGGCAGCGCGACGTCGAACTCGGCCGGATCGGTCCGCTCGATCTCGGCCGCGGTCAGGCGGTCCGACGCCGCGATCCCGGCCGCCGAGTCGAATCGTTCCGGCGCGTCCGGTCCGGCCAGATTGACCAGCGTGATCGCCAGATCCGGGCCGCCGAGCCGGCGGTAGCGCTCCTGCCGCCGGACCATCTCGGCGTCGTCCAGGCGCAGCGGCGCGATCGCTTTCACTCTGAGCATCAGCTTTCCTCTCGCAGCGAAGCCATCACGCCGGCTACGTCGGAGGCGTCGACCAGCGCGTCGGCGAGATCGCGCACCCGGTGTGCCGTGGCCCCCAGCAGCATCACCGCCTTGGCGGTCAGGTCGGCCTCGGACAACGGCTCGTGGTCGGCGTCGCCGACGGGATTGGGCACCTCGACGACCTCCTCGCCGCCGTCGGTCCAGCGCACCCGCAGCCGGGCCACACGTTCTTTCGGCAGCCGGGCGTCCAGGGCCGGGTCGTGCACGACACGCACCTTGGCGGCCAGGGCCTTCAGCGCGGGATCGGCCCGGTGGGCCTCGTCGAAGGCCTCCGGCGGACAGGCGCCGTCCCGCAGTGCGGTGGCCACGACATAGGGCACGGAGAACATCGCGGCGAGCCGCGACGGCCAGATCCGGGTGTCGAGGGCGGCGGCCAGGCGATGGGTCTCGACGACGATGTCCTCGACCCCGGCCTCCGGGTCACGCTTTTCCCGTACGGCGAGGGCCGCGTCCGCCGGAGGGTGGGTGTAGGAGCAGGAGGCGTGCCGTTTCAGGTAGCCGCCCGTGATGGCGAGGGGCGCGTCGTCCGTGAGCGCCTCCGCGTCGAACTCGCCGAGAATCCGGCCGAGGCTGAGCGCGGCCACGCCGGTGGCGCCCCGCGTGGAATCGGCTGCCGCCCACGCCCGGATTCCCGACGCGTTGGCCTGCCCGATCCAGGCGTCGCGGACCGGCAGTCCCTCCAGGGCGACCGGGAACGGCGTGGCCAGCGCGAGCGCACTCGCCGCGTCGATGGCGGCCGCCGTCGCCCGGGCGTCGCCCCGGTGGAGATGCGCGACGGCGGCCGCCGCGCCGGTGACACCCCAGTTCCCGTGCGGGTGCACCCCGGCGTGCAGCCGGGTCGCCCGGCCGAACCGGCTCGCGACCTCGTGCCCGGCCAGGAACGCGGCCGCGAACTCGGGACCGGTCCGGTGCGCGGCCTCGGCGACCGCCAGGGCGGCCGGCAGGACGTGTGCGGTGGCGTGCCCGCGGATCTCCTTGTTGCCCTCGTCGAGTTCCAGCGCGACCAGCGAGCAGCCGTTGAGCCAGGCCGCGTCGCAGACCGCGGTGGTGCTCTTCGAGCCGGCCACCGTTGCCGGGCCGTCGGACAGTGGCAGCGCCCGGCGCCGGGCCGCCGACTCGGCGAGCTGCCCACCCGCGACCATCACGGCGAGGCTGTCCCTCAGCACCCGTCGCACCGAGGCCTGGACGTTCTGCGGCTGGGCTTTCCAGTCCACCGTGCTCGACCAGCGGGCGAGGTCGTCGACTTCAGTCATGGTCCCGGCCCTGCGCGACCTCGATGACGTCGGTGACGAGGTAGAACCTGAACTTGGTGCGGCCCTTCGGGCTGCGCTCGGCCGGAATCGGGTGCTCGGCGAACCAGGCCCGGTAGGCGTCGTAGGCGTCCTGGTCGGCGAAGTGCATCTCGGCGATGCGGTAGAAGCTGAGGTCGTCCGGGATCGGGGTGTCGCCGCCGCTCGGGGTCGGGACGCGGCCGGTCACCCGGTTGAAGACCAGCTTGCTGACATGCGGGTTGGCCAGGATGTCGGGCACGTGGACGTCGAACAGCCAGCGTTCGTACTCGTCCTCGGTGACGCCCGGTTCGATGTCGTAGCCGAGAATCGTCTTGATCACGGTGCCTCCCCATCCCCGGACGACGCGGCCCCGGACGACGCGGCCCCGGGCGACCACGTGAAGCTGGCCGCGCCGACGTCGAAGCCCTCGGCCCGCACCTGCACCGGCCGGATCGTGATGCCGGCGAGCTCGGCCAGCACCTGTTCGGCGGTGCGTTCGGGCGCCTTGGTCAGGCCCCCGCCGCGCTGGATCGCCGTCTGTCGCCGGTAGGTGGCGACCAGTTGCTCGTCGCTCATCGGCTCGGCGAGGCCGCGGACGAACACCACGCGCGGGATGGCGAGTCCGAAGTCGTAGACGTGCGGACGGTCGTTGACCGAGCCGGCGTGCGGGGTGCCGGCCCACATCACCTCGACCCGGGGGTTGCGCCGCAACTGGCCCAGTCGGCGGTGGACGGTGCGCTGGACGAGGTCGACGCTCCAGTCCTCGTTGAGCACGGCGACCATCGTGCGGCCGACCGGGAATCCGTCCTTGTTGATCGTGAAGACCTGCGCGAATCCGGCCTCGTCGCGCACGAAGCGCAGGGCCGGGCCGATGACGTCAGTGGGCTGCGCCGCCGCGTCCGGGCGGTGCCTCTCGTTGTTCTCGACTCTGATCATGTCATCCGTCCCGCATATAGGAACGCCGTTCCGATCAACGACGTTCTATCACGGTCCTGGTAACACAACAAGCCCTTGACCAGGACCGGTTCACGAGTACGTTTATTTTTCGGGATAGCGTTCCGCATTTAGGAACAGCTCGCTACGGCTGGGAGTCTCATGTGAGCGAACAACCCGATCTCGTCGTCGCCGGCGCCGGTGGAGGACTCGCCGGGGCGGTCCGCGCCGCCCAGCTCGGCCTCCGGGTGCTGGTCGTCGAGGCGAGCCCGCAGTTCGGCCGGGGCAACAACACCTCGATGTCGACCGCGATGGTGCCCGGCGCCGGCAGCCGCTGGCAGGAGGCGGCCGGCATCGACGACTCGCCGGACCTCTTCGTCGGCGACATCATGGCCAAGACCCACGGCCAGGCCGACCGTGAGCTGGCCACGTCGCTGGCGTCGGTCAGCGGGCGCCTGGTCACCTGGCTCGCCGACGACGTCGGGCTGCCGATCGAGCTGGCGACCGACTTCGCGTATCCGGGACACAGCCGGCTGCGCTGCCACACCATCCCGCACCGGCGCGGGTCGCTGCTGCTGCGCGGCCTGCTCGACAAGGCGACGTCCCTCGGCGTCGACCTGCTGACGCCGGCCCGGCTGACCGGCGTACGCGACGGCGCGGCGGTCGTCGAGTTCCCGGGCGGCGCCACCGAGACCATCGACTGCGGCGCCGTGCTGCTGGCCACCAACGGCTTCGGCGCCGACCGCGACCTGGTCGCCTCGCACATCCCCTCGATGGCCGCGGCCACCTACCACGGGAGCGCCGAGTCGCGGGGCGACGCCCTTCGTATCGGTCGCCGGCTCGGCGCCGACACCGCGTTCCTGGACGCCTATCAGGGCCACGGCGCACTGGCCACGCCGCACAACACACTCACCGGCTGGGCCACGATCATGCACGGCGGCGTGCTGGTCAACGCCTCCGGTTCCCGGTTCGGCGACGAGACCACCGGCTATTCCGAATTCGGGCACCAGGTCGTCGCCCAGCCCGGCGGCACCGCGGTCATCGTGCTTGACCGCCGCATCCACGACGCCTGCCTGCTGTTCGACGACTTCCGCGAGACCGTGGCGACCGGCGCGCTGCACTGGGCCGACGACGCGGCCGGGCTGGCGGCGCGGTTCGGCCTCGACCCGTCGGGGCTCGCCCGGACCCTCGCCGAGGCACACGCGATCGCCTCCGGCACCGCATCCGACCACTTCGGACGGACGAGTTGGGAGGCGCCGCTCGAAGGCCCGCTCGGCGGCGTTCGCGTCACCGGGGCCCTGTTCCACACCCAGGGCGGGCTGCGGGTCGACGGGCAGGCCCGCGTGTTACGGCCCGACCGCACGCCGATCCCCGGCCTCTACGCCTCGGGCGGCGCGGCGATGAGCATCTCCGGGCACGGCGCGTCCGGCTATCTGGCCGGCAACGGTCTGCTGCCGGCTCTCGGCCTGGCCCTCCTGGCCGCCGAGGCGGTGGCCGCATGAGCCTCGTTCCTCCGGTGATGCTCTACGTTCCGGCCACCGAACCATCGAAGACGGCGAAAGCACTGACCCTGCCGGCCGGAGCGGTCATCCTCGACTTGGAGGACGCGGTCGCGCCGTCGGCCAAGCCGGACGCCCGGATCGCCGGCGCGTCGTCCCTCGCGTCGCCGGCCGCCGAGGGGCCACAGCGCTGGGTACGGATGAACGAGGTCGGCGGCCCCCACTGGGTCGACGACCTGATCGCGGTCGTGCGGCCCGGACTCGACGGGATCGTCGTGCCCAAAGTGGAGAGCGGCGCCACGCTGACCCGGCTCGACGGTGCCCTCGCGGTGCTCGAACGCGACCGCGGGCTCGGCCCGGTCCCGCTGCTCGGCATCATCGAGACCCCGGCCGGTTTCGCGGCGCTCGACGACATCGCGGGCGCGTCACCGCGACTGAAGTGCCTCGGCTTCGGGGCGGGCGACTTCTCCGAACTCACCGGCATCGCCTACCCGGCCGTCAACGGCGGTGCGGCGGCGCTGCTCACGTGGGCGCGCACCCAGCTGGTGCTGGTCAGCTCGCGGGCCGGGCTGGAGCCGCCGCACGACAGCGTCTACGGCCGGTACGCCGACCTCGACGGGCTCCGGGCCGAGGCGGTCTTCGCCCGGCAACTCGGTTTCAGCGGCAAGCACGCCATCCACCCGACCCAACTGGCGCCGCTGAACGAGGCCTTCGCGATCGGAGCCGCCGAGATCGAGCAGGCGCGGCGCGTGGTCGAGGCGTACGAGCGGGCGCTCGCGGCCGACTCCGGGGCGGTCGGTGTCGACGGGCTGCTGGTCGACGAGCCGATCGCCCGCCGGGCCCGGCAACTTCTCGAACGGGCGGGAGAACGCTGATGCGCATTCGGGACGGCGTACGGAAGCTGTTGTCGGAAGCGGAAGTGGACCGCCTGGAGCGGGCCGGGTTCGGTCTCGAGGCCGGCGTCGGCGAGCGGCCGGCGATGGTCGTCATCGACGCCCAGCGCTACATGGTCGCGCCGGACGCCGGCTCGGACGCCGAATTCCCGTCCTCGTGCGGCGACGCCGGGCGGGCGGCGCTGACTCGCCTCGCCGAGTTGTTGGATGATCTGCGCGCGGCTCGGGTGCCGGTCTTCTACACCCGGTTCGAGCTCGCTCGCGACGGCAGCGACATCGGCGCCTACGGCCGCAAACGGTCCCTTCTCGACACCGAGAACTGGTGCCTGGAAGGCAGTTCCGGCGCCGAGATCCATCCGGCGGTGGCGCCTTCGCCCGGCGACCACGTGTTCGTGAAGAAGAAGCCGAGCGCGTTCTTCGGCACACCGCTGACCGCGCTGCTCATCCAGCTCGGCATCGACACCGTGTTGCTGGCCGGCGGGTCGACCGCGAACTGCGTGCGGGCCACCGCGATCGACGCGATGTCGCTCAATTTCCGTACGGTCGTGGTCGAGGACTGCGTGTTCGACCGGCTCGCCATCTCGCACGAGGTCGCGTTGTTCGACCTCGAACGGCAGGCGGCCGACGTGGTTCCCTCCCATGACCTCCGCCGCGCTCTGGCCCTGAAATGACCGGCCCTGAATTGACCGGCCGCGACCTGATCGGCTACGGCCGCGACCGGCCGCGGCGGCTCTGGCCCGGCGGCGCCAAGGTGGCGGTCAACGTGGTCGTCAACATCGAGGAGGGTGCGGAGCGGACCTTCGACCCGGACGGCGTCACCGAGGGCCTGATCGAGGTGCCGCGCAACGCCGGCAGCGGACAGCGCGACTTCGCGGTCGAGTCGATGTACGAGTACGGGAGCCGGGTCGGCGCGGTCCGCCTGCTCTCGCTGCTGCGCCGGCGCGGGGTGCGGGCGACCGCGTTCGCCGCGGCGCAGGCGCTGGAACGCAACCCGCCGGTGGTCTCGGAGCTGGTCGAGGGCGGCCACGAGGTGTGCGCGCACGGCTATCGCTGGGCCGAGTCGTGGACGATGACCGAGGATGAGGAGTCGGCCGCGATCGCCCGGGCCTACGACGGGATCGCGTCGCTGACCGGGACCGCGCCGGTCGGGTGGTACAGCCGGTGGATGCGCAGCGCCCGAACGCGGCGGCTGCTGCTGGCCCACGGCGGTTTCCGGTACGACGCCGACGCCTACAACGACGACCTCCCCTACTACGACGGCGACCAGCTGGTCGTCCCGTACTCCCTGACCTACAACGACGCGCACTACAGCTACGGCACCTTCGCCGCCCCGGGCGACTTCGTCGAATACTGCCTGCGCGCCGTCGACTTCCTGACCCACGAGCCGGACGAGGCGCCGGCACTCGTCAGCATCGGCCTGCACCCCCGGATCAGCGGCCAGGCCGCCCGTGCTGACGCCGTCCGCGAAATCGTCGACGCGCTCCTCCCCCGCGCCGACGTCTGGCTGACGACCCGCGCCGAGATCGCCGACCACTGGCGCGGCGCCACCGCGTGACCTCCCGCGGCCACCGGGCACCGCGCCGGCGTCAGCCCCGGGCCAGCGGGACCGGTGCGGTGAGCCGGGTGAGCTTGTCGGGGTTGGCGATCGCGTAGATGCGGCTGATGCGCCCCCTCTGCACGGTCACGCTGACGACGGCCGGCTGCCGGTCGCTGTCGACCCGGATGGCGGCCGAGCCGTTGAGCCAGGTCAGCGACACCACCCGGTTCGGGCGCGCGAGCAGTGAGGCGACGAGCTCGGCCCCGCGCACCGGGGCCGGCGCGGCGGTCGCCGAGGCGCCGCCGTCGGCGATCAGGACGACGTCGGGAGCGAGCAGGCCCAGGAGCTGCTCGGGCCGGCCGGAGCGCAACGCGGCCAGGAACTGCTCGACGACCGCTTCGTGCTCGGTGCGGCTCACCGGCACTCGCGGTTGTCGCGCCGCCACGTGGGTGCGGGCACGGTGCGCGATCTGCCGCACGGTCGGCACCGGCTTGCCGACCGCGTCGGCGATCTCGCCGAAAGACAGCTGAAACACCTCGCGGAGAACGAAAACCGCTCGTTCGGTCGGGCCGAGCGTCTCCAGCACGACCAGCAGCGCGAGCGAGACACTCTCGGCGAGCTCGACGTCGTCGGCGACGTCAGGCGCGGTGAGCAGCGGCTCGGGCAGCCATTCCCCGACGTAGACCTCGCGGCGGCGCGACTCGGTTCGCAACCGGTTCAGCGCCTGGCGGGTGACCGTCCGGACAAGATAGGCCCGGGGCTCGCCCACCTGGGCCTGGTCGGCGCCGGCCCAGCGCAGCCAGGACTCCTGAACGACGTCCTCGGCGTCGGCGGCCGAGCCCAGCAGTTCATAAGCGATGGTGAACAGCAGCGGACGGTGGGCGAGAAACGGGTCGTCACTCATGCCGAGGACCTGGCCAGTGGGATCTCGCAGGCCGCCGAGTATTCCTGCGAGGTCACCCCGGACGCGGTGTTGAACCTGCTCGCCTGGTTGGCGAACGCGATGAGCCAGGTGAGCTCGACCATGGCCGCCGGGCCGAGGCGGGCCAGCAGGCCGGCATAGAGCTCGTCGGTGACGGCGGTCGGAGTCTCGGTCATGGCCTCCGCGAACTCGAGGACATCCCGTTCGAGTGGCGTGAAGACCGCCGACTCGCGCCAGCGCGGCACCTGGCTCGCCTTGGCGAGGTCCAGATCCTGGTTTTGCGCGAGGAAGTAGTTGATGTCGAGACACCAGCCGCACCCGATGCGGGCCGCGACCGCCATGTGAGCGAACGTCTTCAGGCTCGCGTCACACGCGTCGAACCCGCCGGCCTGCGCCGTGAAGGCCTGATTGGCCTCGGCCAGCCTCGGGTTGTTCCAGAGGACCTCGACCGGTTCGGGCACGGCCCCGACCTGACTGACGAATGCCTCCCGAACCGCCTCCGGAAGGGCCGCCTTCTCGATGCGTAGTGCCACGATGCTCTCCTCTTGCCCGGTTACACGTGCCCATAGGACACCGGCCGGCCGGAAAACGTGACATCCACGCCCCCGGTCCACCCCTCGGGTGAGCCACGGCCGAACCGCGTCTCCACACCCCGGCCCGGTGGGACCATGAGCGCCGCCGTTGATCGTCTACTCGTCCCGCGGAGCGTCATGCGCCTTTCCCGCCGTACCCTCGCCGTCGGGGCCGCCACCGCGGTGGCCGCCGCCGGCACCGCCTTCGCGCTGTCCGCGGCCCAAGCCGCCTCCGCCGGCACCACCTCCGACGCCGCCCTGGTCGCCACCCTCGACCAGGTGCTCACCGACCCGCGCCTGGACGGGTCGACCACCGGCATGCAGGTCCGGGACGGCGCCACGGGCAGGGTGATCTATTCGCACAACGCCGGCCAGCGGGTCATCCCGGCGTCCAACGAGAAGCTCATGACCTCGGCGGCGGCGCTCGACGTGCTCGGCCCGGGCTACCGTTTCCACACCGTGGCCCGCTACTCGGGCGAGCGCAGTGGCTCGACCGTCACCGGCAACCTCTACCTGCACGGGCAAGGCGACCCGACGTTGACTTACGCGCGGTTCGACGCACTGGCCGCCGCGGTCGCCGGGGCGGGAGTCAAGAAGGTCACCGGCACGCTGGTCGCCGACGACTCGTGGTTCGACCACGTGCCGCTCGGGCTCGACTGGTCGTGGCAGGACGAGACGTACTTCGACAATGCGCCGATCTCGGCGCTGACCGTGGCCGCCGACGCCGACTACGACACCGGTGCCCTCTCGATCGCCGACCGGCCGGGCCCGGCGGCCGGCCGGGCCGGCGTGCTGACCGTGACCCCGGCCAACTCGGTCGTCACCATCGTCAACCACACCGTCACCGGCCGGCCGGGCTCGGCCGACACGGTCACGGCGACCCGAGCCCACGGCAGCGACACGATCACGGTGAGCGGCTCGACTCCGCTCGAGCCGGCCGCCGCCCACACCAGCCTGGTCGCGGTGCGGGACCCGGCGAAGCTCGCGATCGGCGTGTTCCGCGACGCCCTCAAGCGGCACGGCGTCACGATCACCGGCACGACCACCAGCGGCACGACGCCGGCCACCGGGACGACCCTGCTCACCGACCACGCCTCGATCACGCTCGCCCAGCTGCTGCCGTCGTTCCTCAAGCTGTCCAACAACGGGCACGCCGAGCTCCTGACCAAGGCGATGGGCCGGGCCCGGACGCCCGGGTCGGCCGGCGGCTGGCCGACCGGGCTCGCGGCGGCCACCGCCGCGCTCACGGGGCTCGGCGTGGACACCGGCCGGATCAGCATGGGCGACGGCTCCGGGCTGAGCCGCCGCGACTGGCTGACCACGGCTCAGATCGCCGCGCTGCTCAACGCCGCGCAGGCCCGCCCGTGGTTCCCCACCTGGTATGCGGCACTGCCGATCGCCGGCGACCCCGACCCGCTGATCGGCGGGACGCTGCGGAGCCGGATGGCCGGCACCCCGGCGGCGGAGAACCTGCACGGCAAGACCGGCACCCTGACCGGCGTCAACGCGCTCTCCGGGTACGTCAAGGACGCCTCCGGTCGCACGCTCGTCTTCTCCTCGGTGTCCAACTCCGCGCCGTCCAGCGTCGCCGACCTTCTCGACCGGGCCGCCGTGGCGCTGGCCAGTTCCGGCACCGCCCAGTCGGCCGGCCTGACGCGGCGCCGGCTGAACCGCGTCGAGGTCGAGCCGCACGTGGTCACCCGCAACGGCGAGGACGTCGAGTGCTCCTGGGTGCCGGGCGCCTGCTGACGGGTCAGGTGGCGACGGTGGTCGGCGCCCGCAGGAACCGGCGGATCGTCTCGGCGTCGAGCACCAGGTCCGGGTCGTACTCCGGGGCGTCCTCGATCTGTTCGAGGTCGTTGAGCCCGCACTGCTTGTAGATGCGGTTGATGGCCGAGATCAGGCGCACGGGCCGCGCCGGGTCGGCGTTGAAGTGCTGGTGGATGGTGTTCGGCGGCACGTAGACGACGTCGCCGGCCTCCCACTCGAAGCGCTGGACCTCGTCCTGCGGCTTCCAGAAGTACTTGTCGGTGATCTCGACGTCGCAGTCGACGTGCAGGTCGTAACCGTGGCCTTCGAGGACGTAGAGGCATTCCTCGGCCAGGTGCCGGTGCTTACCCGAGCGGCTGCCCGGCGGAATGATCTGCATGTAGACGTCGACGGTCTCCATGCGCGTGTTCATGCCCTCGTTGATCATGTGCTTGAGCAGGCCCTGCCGGGACATCTCCCAGGGCATGTCCGACGGTTTGACGATCTTCTTGCGCCCGGCGTTGCGCTGCGGCGCCTCGGCGGCGTCGGCCAGCAGCCGGCCGTAGAAGTCACCACGCTCGTGGCCGGAAACCCAGGCCGCGTGCTCGCCCCATGCCATCAGTAGGTCTCCTCGGGGTGGTTGTAGTCGGTCTCTTCCTCGCGCGGGGCGAAGCCCTCGCCGCCGGGGGCCGGGCGGGTGTGCCGCGCCTCGACCTGCTTCTGGAAGAGCATGTTCATGAACAGGTACATCGGCTTGGTCTTGATGACCAGCGCACGGGCCGGCCGGTCGGGGCTGGCGTTGAAATGCTGGTGCACGCAGTTGTTGTGCACGATCGCGATGTCACCGGCCTCCCAGTCGTAGCGCTCGTCGTCGTGAATCTCGTAGCCGGCACCGTCGAGGATGTAGAACGCGGCCTCGTTCACGTGCCCGTGCTTCTGCGACCGGCCGCCCGGCCCGTACTCCTCCAGGTGCAGGTGGAAGGTCTGGGTGATGCCGTCCTTCGGCTCGACGTAGTGCCGGCTGTAGGCCTGCGGGCCGTCCACGAACTTGATCTCCGAGGCCTTGCGGACCCGCGGCATGGACCGCAGTCGCTTGAGCTCGTCGCTCAGCCCGTAGTCGCCCTGGATGCCGCGGACGAACACCCGGTCCTTCTTGGAGTGGTACAGGTAGCTGGTGTCGTCCTGGGTTTCGTCGTCACTCATCGGAAGATCACTCCGGCCGGTAGGGGGACGGTCAGCAGTTGGATGAAGACCCACTCGGTGAGCCCGAACATGACGATCGCCGAGGCGATCGCCAGCCTCCATTGGCGGCGGGCGAGGAAGTACGCGAGGAAGAACAGCGGTACGCCGTACACGTAGCCGACCACCAGGATCAGCGCGAGGAACAGTGCCGCCCAGCCCATGATGAGCAGAGTGTCGCGGTGCGGGTGGAAGTCGGTCGCGTCGGCCGGCTGCTCCTCGGACAGCGGCGGCGCGGCCGACTCCGGCACGCCACCCGCGATGTCGGTGCGCCGCGGCGGGTCGCCGTGGGTGAAGCTCCACATCGGACGCACGAACCAGCCGATGAGCTGAATGACAGCGGCGACGAGGGCGACCGTGCCGACAACGGTCGGGATCTCCCGGCCGTCCTTCGGGTAGCGCTGGGCCACGATCAGGTAGACGGCGATGCCGGCGACCAGGATGACGTCGACGGCCAGTTCGCCGTACGGGCGCCGGGGCCGACGCTCGGAGAGCGTGCCGTTGCTCATACCCTCTCCTTCACCGGGATCGCCGGGGCCGTCCCGGCCCCGGTCCGCATCAGCCGTCGGAGGCCGAGCCGGCGGATCAGCGGCGCAAACAGGCTCAGGACGGTGACCAGAACCATCAGCGCGGTCAGCGGCCGCTCGAGCGAAGCCCAGCCCTGCAGATTGCGGACGAGGTAGAGGTTGTTCTCCACCACCTTGCCGAGCAGGAAGCCGATCATCACCGCCGGCACCGAGTAGCCGTAGCGGACCATCGCCCAGCCGGCCAGCCCGAAGCAGAACACCGCGATCGTCTGACCGAGGCTGTCGGTGGCCGCGTAGACGCCGAGGAAGCCCAGTGCGAGCACGAACGGCACCAGCGTGCGGCTGGGCACGTTGGCCAGGCGGACCAGGCCCGGCACCATGCCGAGGCCGAGCAGGCTGGCCAACAGGCTCGCGATGGCGATGACGAAGGCCATCGACCACACCACGTTCTGGTTCTTCTCCAGCATCGACGGCCCGGGCACCATGCCGAGAATCGTGAAGCCGCTCATCAGCACCGCCATGCCGACACCACCGGGCACACCGAGCGCGACGGTGGGCAGCAGGTTTCCCGCTTCCTTCGAGATCGACGACGCCTCGGGGGCGATGATGCCCTCGGGAATGCCGGTGCCGAAGAGCTCCGGGTGCTTGGAGATGCGCGAGGCCTGGCCGTACGAGACGAAGTTGGCCGCCACACCGCCGACGCCCGGGATGATGCCGAGCACGGTGCCCAGGATCGACGACCGCAGGGTGAGCCACTTGTGTGAGCCGACGTCGCGGATGCCGTCGCGGATGCGGGTGCCCGGCTCCTTGGCGCCGAGCTTCACCTTGTCGGCCCGGCCCGCGGCCGCGTTGCGCTGGGCGTAGAGGCGGAACATCTCGGCGAACGCGAACAGCCCGAGAGCGACGGCGGTGATGTCGAAACCGTTGTACAGCGAGGCCTGGCCGCCGGTGAAGCGCTGCACGCCGGTGATCGGGTCGTAGCCGACATAGGAGATCATCAGCCCGACCGTGCCGGAGATCAGGCCCTTGGTGGTCGACCGGGCCCGCATCTGCCCGATGAGGACGATCGCCAGAATGGCCAGGGCGAGGAACTCCGACGGGTGGAACAGCGTCGTCAGCCTGTCCATCACCGGGATCAGGATCATCAGCAGCAGCACGCCGACCCACCCGCCGATGGTGGTCGACGCGGCCGAGATGCCCAGCGCCCGGGCCGGTTTCCCGGCCCGCGTCATCGGATAGCCGTCGAACGTGGTCGCCGCCGACTCGGGCGCGCCCGGGGTGTTGAAGAGGATCGCCGTGATCGATCCGCTGAAGTAGATGCCGGTGTGCGCGCCGAGCAGCAGCGCCAGCGCCGGCACGACCGGCATGTTGTAGATGAACGGCAGCAGGAGGGTCAGCAGGACGGCCCCACCGAGGCCGGGGATGGCCCCGACCACGGTGCCCACGAGGGTGCCGACGAGCAGCAGCAGGATCGCCTGCGGCGCACCGAGCGAGGAGAGCCCGTCGAGCAGGTTGCTCCACACGGTCAGCTCGCGGTCTTGAGCAGGCCGGTGAACAGATCCTTGTGGGTGAGGGCGTCGGCGGTCGCCTTCTGCAGATCGTCGCCCGACTCGTAGCCGGGATACAGCCCGGCCTTCTGCGCCGCGTCAAGCAGTCCGGAATCCTGCATGGACTGCTGGAAGGCGCTGCGCAGCAGGGCCAGCCGGTCCTGCGGAACACCGGCCGGGGCGAAGAAGGCGTGGCCCAGGTCCATGACGTCACTCAGGGCGCTCAGCGCGTCGACGGTGTTCTGCGGCAGGCCCTTCTGCTTGGCCACGTCGACCACGGTCGGCACGTCGGGCAGCTTGGCGAACGGCTGCGACGACACCACGACCACCGCGTCGACCTTGGACCCGGCGGCCGCGATGTCCGACGAGGACAGGGACGCGGTCGCGCCGTTTCCGGCCAGGAACGCCGCCTTCTCGTCGCTCGACCCGCTGAACGCGGCGACCATCTGGAACGGCACCTTGAACGAGTTGTAGACGATGACCGCGGCGTTGTAGTCGGAGCTGCCCTTGCCGGTGGCCAGCGCCTTGATGGTCCGCGTCTGCGAGATCAGGGCGTTGAAGTCGGCGAAGGTGCCCTTGCGCACGGCGATCACGTGCGGGTCGTCGTCGGGCCGGCCGATCCAGTTGAACTTGGTGACGTCCATGTTGTAGCCCTGGGCACTGTCGATCTGGTCGAACACGTCGCCGCCGGCGTTGGTGTCACCGATGGTCAGTCCGTCGGCCTTGGCGTCGTAGATCTGCTGGGACCCGATCAGGCCGCCGCCACCGGGCGCGTTGACCACCTTGACGGCGGCCACCCCGAGGTACTTCTTCATGTACGGCTCGAGCAGCCGTGGCCACTGGTCGTAACCGCCGCCCGGGCCGTACGGAACGATGATCTGAAGGGTCTTGCCTTTGTAGAAGCTCGCGGCGTCGCCGCCGTTGCTGTCGCCGCCGCTCGATCCGCCGGCTCCGGCGCCGGCGCTGCAGGCGCCGAGCGCGAGCGTGAGCAGAGCTCCGGCAACCACACCACCGTGACGAGAGATCCTGTCGCGCAAGGTCATGGACTGCTCCACCTGGTGAGACATCGACAGTGTGCGCTGGATTACATGCCCGGACAGTATGGACTGATGGTCATACCGTTTGTCAACGAGTCATCCGCCTGACATCGATCCGAAACACCACCGCTCGGGCACCTGTCCCGGCGCGATCTCGCTCCGCCACCGCCCGAACGATCTCCTCCTGCGCGCCGCCGGCCACACCGCCATGGCGCGCGACCCTCCGCCCGGTCCCGCGGCGGGGGCGACTAGGCCTTGATACCTCTCGCGTCGCGGAAGCGTGACCGGTCGTCGCCGATCTCAGCGAATACTCGAGCGCCGGTGAGCTCGCCGCTGCCGGGGAAGCTGTTGATGATCGGCGCGTCCGGATGGTTGCAGAACGCTGCGTCGGCCGCCTCGGCCAGCTCGTCCGCGCTGATGCAGTTGGCCCCCAGCTGCCGCAGCAGCGCGATCGCCTGGCGGCCTATTGCCTGCTCGACCAGCGGAAGCTGACGCATCTGTGTTACCCGCAGGGCGATGAGAAGTCGCGCTGCCCCGGCATCGATGGTGTTCTTGCGGCCGGCCTTCCTCAGCACCGCCCGCAGCTGCACGCGGGTCAGCTTCGCGGCCTGTCCCCGGGGTGGGGGCGGCTGCGAGCAGAACTCGGGCGTCGCCGTGGCCGGCGCCGGCACCCGCCAGTCTTCTTTGGGAGCTCCAACCCGAATCAACGGAAGGCGTCGCACCGGCGCCGGCCACCGACACCCCTCAGGCCTACAAGCCAGACCCGAGTTCTCGGCCATTAGATCAACGGGCGTAAGCGGTTCATCGTCACCGACACCCTCGGCCTACTCGCCGTGGTCTGCGTGATGGCCGCCTCGTGGCAGGCCCGCGACGGCGCCAAGACGACGCTGCTCTCCACCCATCTGAGCACACCCATCCGGTTCGTGTTCGCCGATCAGGGCTTCGCCGGCCGGCTCATCGACCGGGTCGTCGAACGCAGCCTGGCCCGTGACTACGAACGCGATCCGGCCGTCTCGGAACCCTTCGTCCGCTGGCCGCGATCAACACCATGGCCCGCCGCCTGGCCCACGGCGGACCTGCCGAACGCCGGACCCGACGCCGCCGGCCGAACACGCCCGAACAGAAGCGCTCTCTCAGAGGGCGACGACGATCGCGATCGCCGGCGGGCGCCGGATGTGGAAGGTCCGGGCGAACCAGCCACCGATGCGCGCGCTGATGTAGCGGCTCTCCAACAGGCGGCGCGCCTTCTCGGTCTCGGACTCCGGCAGCAGGGTGGCGATGCCCGGGGCCGGCTGCGCGCCGGGCTGGATCCGGCCGCGGATGTCGCAGGCGGTGACCTCGACCCGGGGGTTGTTGCGAATGCGCTTGATCTTCCCGGCGTCGGCCGCGGAGACGGTGGTCAGCGCGTCGCCGCCGGGCACATGCCAGACGGGGGTCGACACCGGCGTGCCGTTCTTGCGGTAGGTGGTGAGGCTTATCTGTTTGCTGCTGGCGATGTCCGCGGGGACGCTCATGGGAAGACCGTAGCCCGGGATTGTCGACGCCGGGCGCCGGGTCGCGCTCTTTGAATGGCTTGGAACACCCACGCTATAGGCTGCATATCATGATTCACGCGGGCTCCGAGATCTGGCTCCGGTTCCTCTCCGGGGCCGACATCGACCGCCTCGGCATCACCAGCGCCGAGGTGATCGCGGCCGTCGAGGCCGTCGTCGACGCGCACGGCCGCGGCCGCACGGTGTTCGAACCGCGCACCCACCTCGTGCCCGACAACGGCGGCGTGGGCCACTTCAACGTCCTCCGCGGCCACGTGTCGACGCTGGGCGAGCACGGCCTGAGCGGCATCAAGGTGGTCGGCGACTTCGTGCCCAACTACCAGCGCGGGCTGCCCAGCGAGCTGGCGATGATGACGCTCTACGACCCCACCACCGGGGTGCCGTTGGCGATCCTGGACGCCACGCTGATCACCGAGGTCCGCACCGGCGCGATGACGGCCGTGGGCGCCAAATTCCTGGCCCGCCCCGACTCCCGGGTCCTCGGCCACGTCGGCGCGCGCGGCACCGCGTTCTCCAACGTCACCATGCTCGACAGCCTGTTCCCGCTCGAGGAGATCCGGGTGACCAGCCGGCGTCCCGAGTCGCGGGAGGCCTTCGCCGCCCGGCTGCGCGAGGTGACCGGGACCCCGGTGCGCGCGGTGGCGACGGCCGACGAGGCGTTCGACCAGGCCGACATCCTGGTCGAGGCCTCCCGGCTCGAAGAGCCGGAACCCCTTCTGCGTACGGCCGCGGTCCGGCCCGGCGCGTTCGTGGTTCCGTACGGGACGGTCAGTGCCGTCGAGCTGGACCTGCTCGACGTGATGGACAAGGTGGTCGTCGACGACTGGCGGGAGTCCCGCTCCGGCCGGTTCGGCGCGCTGCGCGCCCACGTCGACACCGGCCGGCTGACCGAGGACACCGTGTACGCCCAGATCGGCGACATCGTCAGCGGCCGCAAACCGGGCCGGGAGCACCCGGACGAGCGCATCCTGTTCTGGCACCGGGGCCTGTCGATCCTCGACGTCGCGCTCGCCGACCTGATCCTGACCCGCGCGCAGGCGGCCGAGGTCGGCACGATGCTGCGCTACCGATAGACCGTCCCCCCGAGCCAAGCTGACGATGGCCGGTCCTGACAACGGGCGGAGAAGGTCACCGTTCCGGCGCCGGAGGGTGCCCGTCGTCGGGCAGGCGCAGCTGCAGCTCGGCCACGAAGCGCTGCTCGCCGTCGCGCGGGTCGAATCCGGTCAGCTCCACGATCCGGCGCATCCGGTAGCGGAACGTGTTGGTGTGCAGATGCAGGCTCTGCGCCGCGGCGCCGGCGTCACCGAACGAGTCGAGGTAGGACCGGAGCGTGGCGACCAGTTCGGTGTGTTTCTCCGCGTCGTGGGCCCGCAGCGCGTCGACGACGCCCCGCAGCCGCTGACCGTCGGCGTCCAGGGCACGGCTCAGGTGCAGCAGCGCGTACGGCACCTGGACGTCGGCGAAGGCGGCGACGGCCGGCCGGCCGTACCGGAGTTGAAGGTTTTGAATGAGGCGGATCTGCGCCATCGCCGCCGGCAGACGCCGGTGACCCACGACCGGGTCGGCGATCGCGACCGGGCCCGGCTCCTGCCGGGCGAGCACCTCGGCCAGTTGCCGCGCCCGCGCGGCGGCCCGCTCCGGACGGTCCCACGGCAGCACCGCCCAGGTGGCGTCCTCGCCCGGCACGACCAGCGGCTCCGGATGCAGCGAGCGGAGGATCAGCTGGACCGCGGCGGCCGCTCGGGGACCGGCGCCCGGCACGGCGAGCAGCGAGATCGTGCGGTCGTGGAGGCCGAGCCGGGTCGCCACCCGCTCCAGGGCGGGTGAGTTGCCGGCCAGATCGGCCGGCGTCAGCGCGCCGGGCGGCGCGTCCGTGTCGTGGCCGAGCAGTTCGGCCAGGGTCTGCGCGAGCGCCTCGAAGCGGCCGGCACGCTCGGGGTCGAACGGATTCGCCGTCGCCGCCCACAGATAGCCGGCCAGCCGGCCGTCGATCAGGACTCCGCAGCCCATCCGCGGCTGGGCCTCGGCCGAGGCGGGCGGCGCGAACAGCGGGCCCGCACCGCCGGCCAGCCGGTCGAGGATGCCGCGCCGGCGCAGGACGTCGACGAGCCACGGCTCCGGATGCCGGTCGACGATCGACCGCAGCCGCTCCGAGTCGGCCGACGCCTGACCGGCCGACCAGGCGATCACGTTCAGGTCGGCGTCCTCGAGGATCAGCGGCGCGTCGAGCAGAACGCTGGCCGTGTCGAGGATGTCGAAGATGGCGCCCCGGCGGGGGGCGTGCGCGAAGCGGGGTTCCTCGGCCATCGGAAGTCCGATGCTATCCGGGGAACGGCCGGCGGGCGGCTCCGCGCGGTCACCGCAGCCGTCCGCGCGCGGTTTCCTCCCTCGACGTGCGCAGGAAGTGGACGAAGTCGCTGCCGCCGGTGCCCTTGCCGCCGTCGTCGCGCTCGAAGCGGCGGATGTAGCGGGCGGCGATGCCGATGTGCTTGTGGCGCAGGGCGGTCAGCGCCCGTACCGCCTCGTCGTACGCCCCGGCCGGCTTCGGATCGCGGTCCGCGCCGGCGAACTCCCGCACCGACGGCCCCGCCCGCAGGTCGGCCAGGAAGCGGCGGTGGCCGGCCGGCATGTACCGGCGCATCCCGGCCAGAAAGCCGCCCGTCGACGGGGCGTCGTGGGTGATGTCGAGTCCGGCGTCGAAGGCCTGGATCAGCGAGCTCTGCGCGGCGCTGCCGCCGGTCAGAACCCGCGGCCGGTCGTCGACCCCTTCGAACCGGATGCCGGGCTCGGGCCAGCCGGCCAGAAACGGCCGCACCCGATGGTAGAAAACGTAGTGGTCGCACCATTTCTCGATCGCCATCAGCGCGTCGGTGGCGGCGGCGATCGCCGATGTCACCGCGGTCAGTTCGGCGATCAGCGCACCACCGTCGCCGGCGGCGGCCGCTCGTTGCGCCCGCAGCAGCGGCGCGAGGCCGGCCGCGCCGGCCAGTTCCACCCCGGCCGTCGCCAGATAGAACCATTTCTCGTCGATGCCGCCGAGGAACGTGACCTGGGTGTCGATGTTCGTCACGCTCAGCGGCAGAGCCGGGTCGATCCGGCGCCAGTTGTTCAGCACGATCGAGGCGTGGGCGACGATCGGCGGCCGGTCCAGCCGGCGCGCGACCTCATGCAGTGGCCGGGCCAGCGACGGCGGCAAGCGGTCCGTGCCCGGTCCCTCTCCCCGGACGTACGCGTTGGCCAGCACGGTCAGCAGCAGCATCGCCCGTTCGAGTTCCCGCCCGTCGACGAGCGGCCCGGGGTCGAGCACCGGCAGGCGGTCGACCGTCTGCCTCAACCGGCCGGCCATGATGAGCGTGGACCCGTTCCCGGCGACGTCCTCCCAGGCCGCATACCGTTCCGGCAGCCGGTCGAGCGGGTCGGTGGCCGGCAGGAAGCCCCGGCTTTCGGTGATGCCGTAGTGCCCCATCGGCATCATCGCCGTCGGCCCCCTCCGAAACTCCGTGCCCGCCGCCTCCGCGAACGATCATCCCCGGACGCCGGCCGCCCGCCTATGTCCGCGCCGCCAAGAACCCACGGCCCGGATTGGCGGCCACGACAACCGACCGCGGGCACGAGCGGACGGCCGGCCTCCAGACCGGCCTCCGCTGAGCGGTGGCGTTCCCCCTCCTCGATCCTTCATACTGACGATCGTCACTGTGATGACAGGCGTCCTCATATGTGACGCATCCATGATGGAGGCTGCTGAATGATGATGACCCGGATCGCGGTCGTGCTCGGCACGGCCGGCGCGCTGACGCTCGGCCTGGCCGGCGCGGCGAGTGCGGCACCGAGCGGCGGAGGTTGCAACGACGCGACCCTCGGACGGTCCTTCGGTGAGGTCTGCACGTTCGACTCGACCACCAACCCGTTCGGCGGCTGGTATTCCGGCGACGGCGCACCCGCCGCCACGGTGCGGCTGGGCCTGCGCATCTCCGACGGCCGGACGCTCTGGACCGGCTCGCTCCCGCAGGCCGCGAACGGCGGCGCGGTCACCCGGAACTGGGCCGAGGCGCCCTATCAGGCCGGGCTCTGCTACACCGCGCTCGTAGAGATCGGCGGGGCGGAGGCCGCCGGCCCGAGCATCTGCGCCTGAGCCCGGCAGCGGTCCGGGGACACGCGGGCCGGCCGGGCAGACCGGCCGGCCCGGCCCGCGGCCGGGCCGCGGTCGCGAGCGCCCGGCCGTCCCGGGCCGCGCTTCGCGCAGTCCGCTCCGCCGGGCGTCCCAAATTGCGACAGGCGGCGGCACAGCCCGTCGATAGCGTCAGCCGCATGAAGGCACTCGTCTATCACGGCCCCGGCCAGAAGGCCTGGGAGGACGTTCCCGACGCGACGATCGAGGAGCCGACCGACGTGGTCGTCCGGGTCGACACGACCACGATCTGCGGCACCGACCTACACATCCTGCACGGCGACGTGGCCGCCGTCACCGACGGCCGGATCCTCGGCCACGAGGCGGTCGGCACGGTGGTCGCGGCCGGTGACGCGGTCAAGGGGTTCTCGGCCGGCGACCGGGTGCTGGTGCCGGCCATCACCAAGTGCGGCCGGTGCGCGTACTGCCAGCGCGGCATGCCGTCGCACTGCCAGACCGTCGGCGGAATCGGCTGGATCTTCGGCCATCTCATCGACGGGACGCAGGCCGAGCTGGTCCGGGTGCCGTACGCCGACACGTCGCTCTACGCGGTGCCGGAAGGGGTCACCAACGAGCAGGCGATCTTCCTGGCCGACGCGCTGCCCACCGGCTACGAGGTCGGCGTGCTGGCCGGCGAGGTACGCCCGGGCGACACCGTCGCCGTGGTGGGCGCGGGCGCGGTCGGACTGGCGGCCATCCTCACCACCGGGCTGTGGGGCGCCTCCCGGGTCATCGCGATCGACTCGAACAAGTTCCGCCTCGAGAAGGCCCTCGAGTTCGGCGCGACCGACGTGTTCGAGGCCGGGCAGGGCACGGCCGACGACGTGGTCGCCCTCGCCGACGGCCTCGGCGTCGACGTCGCGATCGAGGCGGTCGGCTATCCGGAGACGTTGCTGACCGCCGCGTCGCTGGTGCGGCCGGGCGGCACGATCGCCAACATCGGCGTGCACGGGGTGCCGGTCGAGCTGCCGATGCAGGAGATGTGGATCAAGAACGTGCGGCTGACCATGGGCCTGGTCGACACGGTCTCGATCCCGACGCTGCTCAAGATGGTCGCGAGCGGGCGCATCCCGGCGGAGAAGATGGGCACGCACTCGTTCACCTTCGATCAGATGGACGAGGCGTACGGCGTCTTCGGAAACGCGGCGGCGAACGCCGCTCTCAAGGTCATCCTCACGCCCTGAGGCCGCCGGTGGTCAGGCGTACGGTGAAGCCGCGCTCGTCGGAGCCGAAGGCGACGTGATCGCAGATCTGATGAGTGATCCAGAGACCCAGGCCGCCGCCGTGGCCGTGGCCGGCCGGCAGCAGGCCGGCGAACGGATCCTTCGGGCCGTCGCCCCGGTCGGCGACCTCGACGATCATGCGGTCGGTGTCGGTCCAGACGCGCATCCGGGTCGGCGGGACCCCGTGGCGGGCGGCGTTGGTCACCGCCTCGGTGACCGCGACGAGGAATCCGTCGAGGTCGGACGCCGCGAGACCGGGCGGCGCGGCCCGGCGGACCGCCAGGCGGGCCTGGGCCGAGGTGGGATCGGTCAGGTCGGCGCGCGGCGCGGTCGCCCGGAGCCGGTCCGGCGGCAGGGGGCGCCGCTCGGCGAGGAACGTACGCGGGTCGGTGTACGCCTCGCCGGCCGGGTGCCGACCGTCGGGCAACGCGGTCCGGGGGTGGGTCCGGGCGACGTCGGCGAGCGCCGGCGCGGGCGTGGTACGCACGTCGTACGCGCACATGCTCCAGAGCGGGAACTCGTCGTACGCGTGGTTGATCGCCGACTCGTAGCGGGCCCACGAGTCCCAGGCCGGGCCGAACGACGCCGGCAGCTCGCCGGCGATGCGGATCTGCCCGGCACCGGCGGCCCCGTGGCCGGCCAGCATCTTCCGGTACGCCCGGATCGCGGCCGCGGGCCGGGCGTAGGTCTCATCGCTCGCAAGATAGGTGACCCGGGAGTCGCCGGCCAGCGCGTCGCGGACGAGGGCGGTGTTGCGTTCCCCGAGCGCGACCACCGTGGGTTCGCCCGCCTCGGCACCGCCGGTCAGGAACGGCAGGACCACGGCCAGCAGATGCTCGTCGGAGTCGTAGCAGACGGCCTCGTGGTAGTAGCCGTGGTGGCCGGCGGCCGCACCGGTCCTCATGCCGCCGCGACCGCGCGCGGGTGATCGACGGCGTCGAGGGTCATTCCGCGAGCGTAACGCGCCGCCCGGCCGCCACCGGATGCCGGGCGCGCTCCGAGCTCAGTGCTCGCGCAGGTACCGAACCAGACCCCGCACATCCTCGGGGGCGAGGCTGCCGACCGGTCCGCCGGAATAGGGACTCCAACGGATCATGCCCGATCCGCGTCAGCTCCCGGTCCACTCTCACGGGCGCGCGCCTGATTGCGGGCCGGCCCGGGCCGGAGGCGCTCGACGTGGGCGACCGTGGGGGCCGGGCACGGCACCGTGATGGTGAAGCTGGCGCCGGCCGGTTCGGCGGCCCGGTAGGCGATGCCCAGGCCGCCGGCGGTGGCGAGCTGATGAACCAGGTAGAGGCCGAGCCCGGTGCCCGGGGCGGTGGTCGCCACGCCGGTCTCGGCCCGGGTGAACCGCTCGAACAGATGCGGAACGAAGGCCTCGGGTACGCCTTCGCCGTGGTCGGTCACGTCGATGGTCACCTGGTCCCGGCGATTGGTCACCGTGACCACGATCGGGGGCCGGCCGTACTTGGTGGCGTTGGTCAGCAGGTTGCCGAGGATGAGGTGCAGATGAGCCGGGTCGGCCAGAGCGCTGGTCTGGTCCGGCGCCACGACGGCGACCGGTGTGGCGTCGCTGCTGTGGTAGTTGGCCACCGCGTCGCGTACGGCGTGGGACACGTCGATCAGCGCCGGCCGGGCGTGCAGCGCCCCGGCGTCCAGCTGGGCCAGGGTCAGAATGTCGGTGACCAGGTCGCCGGCGCGGCGCCCGGCGGCGGCCATCCGGGCGACCTCGCCGCACCGGGCCCGGTCGGACAGGGCCGGCCATTCCTCGAGAAGCAGGTCGCCGAGGCCGACGATGGTGCTCAGCGGCTGGCGTACGTCGTGGCTGAGCATGGCCATCACGTCGGCCAGGTGGGCGTTGGCGAGCTGGAGTTGCTCGGCGCGGCGGGTCAGTTCGGCTTCGCCGGCCCGGCGGGCGCGTTCCAGGGCGCGGCGCTCGGTCATGTCGATGATCTGGGTGGCGAAGTAGCGCGGCCGGCCGTCGCCGTCGCGCAACAGGGCGGCGGTGACCGAGGCGTCGACCGTCCGGCCGTCCGAGTGCAGGTACCGCTTGTCGACGTCGAAGCCGTCGATCCGCCCGGCCACGCACTCGCGGCACAGCTGCGCCGACACGTGGCCGTCGTCGGGGTGGGTCAGATCGCTGAACGCGGTGCCGACGAGGTCGGTTTCGGCGCGCCCGAACAGCTGGCAGGCGGCCGGGTTGACCCGCAGGAACCGGCCGGTGATGTCGGTCAGCGTCATCCCGATCCGGGAGCCGTCGAACACCTGCCGGAACCGGTGCTCGCTGAGTTGCAGTTCCCGCCGGCTGCGCCGGGCCCGGCCGGCGGCCGCGACGACGAGCAGCCCCACCACGGCCCCGCCGGCCAGCGCGGCCTGCCCGGCTGTCTCGCTGCCGGACAGCGACGAGAACAGCACGTCCTGCCGGACCGTGGCGGAAAGGCGCCACGGGGTGCCCCGGATCGGCGTCGAGGTGTACCGCCACCAGCTGTCTCCGGCGCGATAGCGGCCCCGCGGTGCCTGCCCGAGCGCGGCGGCCAGCGGTAGGTCGCGGGCGGTCAGGGCCGGGACGCCGGACAGCGGCGTGTTGGCGGCGACGAGATTGCCGGCGCCGTCGACGAGCTGGATCCGGACGCCGGCGAACGTCAACGCGGTGGACAGATAGGCCGACAGCGAGCTGCGCCGGATGTCGACGGCTCCGGAGAAGACCCGGCGGCCGGACGGGGTGGCGAACGGCACGGCGAACGCGACCACGGGGAGGCCCCGGGCCGCCGAGGCGACCACGGCCGACACGGCCGGCCGGCCCTGCCGGACGGCGGTGGCCAGATGGGCGTAGCGGCCGGTGAGGTCCTGGCCGATCAGCGCGGGGTCGTACGGCACGGCCTGTATCACCCGCCCGCGGTCGTCGAGCAGAACCGCAGCCGGGTAGCCGAATCCGGCGACCGCGCGGGCGAAATCGGCGGCCTGGACCGTGCCGGCGGTCAACGACGCCCGGGCCTGGGTGCGTTCGCGGTCGATCAGGTCGGCCGTGTAGCTGGCGACAAAATCGCTGATCAGGCTCACTCGCAGGTCGAAACGCTGCGCCACCTGCTGCCGGCTGGTGTGCTGCTGCCACAGCAGGCCGCTGGTGCCCGCGAGCGCGAGCACCAGCCAGATCAGCAGCGGCACGGCTGCCGGACGCCACTGGGCCGACCACCCCCGCGCGATCCGCACACTGCAACATCGGCCGCGAAGCCACCGACCTGAGCATTTTTATCGTCGGGACCGCGTGTTTATCGTCGGGACCGCGTGCAGCTCCCGGCGACGATGTCGGCCACCCGGCGCACGGCCGGGGACGTCTCGCCGGCACGGAGCGCGAGAGCCAGCTCGATGGTCGGCGCGGCGTTGAGCGCGACGTAGGAGACGCCGTCGAGGTCGAGGCTGCGCACCGGCTCGGGCACGAGGGCGACGCCCAGCCCGGCGGCGACGAAGACGACCAGGGTGGCGGTCTCGCCGACCTCCATGATCGAGGCCGGGCGGAAACCCGCGGCGGCGCAGGCGGCCAGCACCCGCTCGTGCATCGACGACCGGTGGCGGGAGAAGTGCATGACGAACGGCTCGCCGGCCAGCAGGGCGAGATCGATGCGCCGGCGGCCGGCCAGCGGGTGACGGTCGGGCAGGGCGGCCACCAGGCGTTCCCGGCGCAGGATCCGCACGTCGACATCCGGCCGGTCGAGGCCGTCGGGCCGGAGCACCACCAGGTCGTACTCGCCGTCGACCAGTCCGGCCACCAGCTGCGGACTCAACAGCTCGCCGTGCACGTCGAGCTGCACGTCGGGGAGGTCGGCGCGCACCTCGCGCGCGGCGAGCGGCAGCAGGTCGTAGGTCGCGGTGCCGACGAAGCCGGCCGAGACCCGTCCGGCCAGGCCGGAGGCGAGGTGCGCCATGTCGGCCGCCGCGCGGTCGGCGGCGGCGAGGACCGTACGCGCGTGGGCCGCGAGACGCCGGCCGGCCTCGGTGAGCTCCACCCGCCGGGTCGAACGGTTGACGAGCGCGAGGCCCAACTCGTGCTCGAGCTGCTTGACCTGCTGGGACAGGGCGGGCTGCGACACGTGCAGGCGGACCGCGGCGCGGCCGAAGTGCTGCTCCTCGGCCAGCGCGGCGAACGACCGGAGCTGCCGGAGATCCATAAGCGCAGACTATCAATCCGTGCGGACTCCCTATTGGCAATGATCGGTCGAATCGTCGTAGGTTCGAACCATGTCTTCGGCCTATCTGTACGCCGCCGCCCGCACACCGTTCGGCCGCTTCGGCGGCGCCCTCGCCGGCGTCCGCCCCGACGACCTGGCCGTGGTCGCGTTGCGGGGCGTCCTCGACAAGGCGCCCGGCCTCGACCGGGCCGCCATCGACGACGTCGTGTGGGGCTGCGCCAACCAGGCCGGCGAGGACAACCGCAACGTCGGGCGGATGGCCGTGCTCCTGGCCGGGCTGCCGGTCTCGGTGCCGGCCACGACGGTCAACCGGCTGTGCGGATCCTCGCTCGACGCGGCGATGATGGCCTCCCGGGCGATCGAGACCGGCGACGCCGACGTGGTGGTGGCCGGCGGCGTCGAGTCGATGACCCGCGCGCCGTGGGTGCTGCCCAAGCCGTCCCGCGCCTTCCCGGCCGGCGACGTCACGGCGGTGTCGACCACGCTGGGCTGGCGGCTGGTCAACGACCGGATGCCCAGGGAGTGGACGGTTTCGCTGGGCGAGGCCAACGAGATGCTGGGCGAGAAGTTCGGCATCTCCCGCGAGCGGCAGGACGCGTTCGCCGTACGCTCGCACGCCCTGGCCGACGCGGCCTGGACCGACGGTTTCTACGCCGATCTGGTCGTGCCCGTCCCGGATACCGACCTGACCCGCGACGAGGGCATCCGAGCGGGATCGACGGTCGAGAAGCTGGCCACGCTCAAGCCGGCCTTCCGCCCGTCCGGTTCCATCACGGCCGGTAACGCCTCGCCGCTGAACGACGGCGCGTCCGCGATCCTGCTCGGCTCGGAGGCCGCCGCCGACCGCATCGGGGTGGCCCCGCTCGCCCGCGTGGCCGGGCGGGGCGTGGCCGCGGTCGAGCCGCCGATGTTCGGCTACGCCCCGGTCGAGGCGGCCCGGCGGGCGCTGTCGCGGGCCGGGATCGGCTGGTCCGACGTCGCCGCGGTCGAGCTCAACGAGGCCTTCGCCGTCCAGTCGCTGGCCTGCGTCGACGCCTGGCTCGACGAGGGCCTGGCCGACCGCGGGCTGGTCAACGCGAAGGGCGGGGCGATCGCGATCGGCCACCCGCTGGGCGCGTCGGGCGGCCGCATCCTCGGCACGCTGACCCAGCGGCTGCGCGAGTCGGGCGACCGCTGGGGCGTCGCGGCCATCTGCATCGGCGTCGGCCAGGCCCTGGCGGTAGTCCTCGAAAACGTGGGCTGAGGCGCTAGATCAGCCGGATGACCGGGATCGAGCGGTCGGTCTTCTTCTCGTAGCCGGCGAACTGCGGCGCCTGGGCGGTGATCCGCTGCCACGCGGCGTCGTATTCGGCGCCGTGCAGCTGCTCGGCGGTGACCGCCGTCTTCTCCTTGCCGATCTCGATCCACACCCGATCAGGGTGGGCCTTGAGGTTGTAATACCAGGACGGATTCTTGGCGGCGCCGCCGGCCGACGCGACGATCAGCCGGCCACCGGCCTCGTCGTCGAACCAGCGGACCGGGCTCTGCCGCTCCTGGCCACTCTGGCGCCCGATCGTGGTCAGGACCAGCAGAGCTCCGCTCGCCCGCCGCCGGATGCGGCCCATGGTCATCTTGTTGGCGAGCATCATCATCAGCCCACCCGGCTGCCGTGAGCCCCGCGTGCCGTTGCGCCCATCGAAGGTCATGCCCCGACTCTAGGGCTATCGGACCCTAGAAGCTCACCGACTTCGGGGCGAGGAACTCCTCGATGCCGTGCCGGCCCCACTCGCGGCCGAAGCCGGACTGCTTGAACCCGCCGTGCGGCGCCCGCCGGTTGAGCGGCGCCCCGTTGACCCGCACCCGGCCGACCCGCAGGGCGTTCGCCACCCGTTCCGCGCGGGCGGCGTCGGCCGACCACACCCCGGAGGCGAGGCCGTAGCTGGAGTCGTTGGCGATGCCGATCGCGTCCCGCTCGTCATCGAACGGCAGGATCACCACGACCGGGCCGAAGATCTCCTCGCGGGCGATCCGCATCGCGTTGGTGGCGCCGGAGAACACGGTCGGCCGGACGAAGTAGCCGCGATCGAGCCCGTCCGGCGGCGAAAAACCCCCGGTGAGCAGGGTGGCGCCCTCGTCGATTCCGGAGCGGATGTACGCGCGCACCCGGTACCGCTGATCGGCCGTCGTCACCGGTCCGAGCGTGGTCCGCTCGTCGAGCGGGTCGCCGACGACGAACGACTCCGCCTTCGCGACCGCAAGGCGTTCGACCTCGGCCAGCGACTCGCGAGGCACGAGCATACGGGACAGCCCGCCGCAGACCTGCCCGGAGTTGCGGAAGCAGTCGTCGATGCCGTCGGCCACCGCTCGGGGAAGGTCGGCGTCGCCGAAGATGATGTTCGGCGACTTGCCGCCCAGCTCCAGCGCGACCTTCTTGACCGTGCCCGCGGCCGCCGCCATCACGCTCCGGCCGGCCCGCACCGATCCGGTCAGCGACACCATGTCGACCAGCGGGTGCTCGGCCAGCGCCTGGCCCGCGCCCGGGCCGGTGCCGGGCACCAGGTTGAGGACGCCCGGTGGCAGCCCGGCCTCGGCGAACAGCTCGGCGAGCAGGAAGGCCGTCCGCGGCGCCACCTCGCTCGGCTTAAGCACGACCGTGCACCCGGCCGCGAGGGCGGCGCCGACCTTGATGCAGACCTGGTGCAGGGGACTGTTCCACGGGGTGATGGCGCCGACCACGCCGATCGGCTCGTAGCGGACCACCGAGTTGTCGATCTTCTCGCTGAACCGGACGTCGGCGAGGACCTCGGCGACGATGTCGAGGTCGGCGACCGAGGTCGCCGTTTGAGCCGTACGGGCGATCCGAAGCGGTTGTCCCACCTCGCTGGTGATGATCCGCGTGACCTCGTCGGACCGCTTCTCCAGCGCCCGGGCGGCCCGCAGCACGATGTCGCGGCGTTCCTCCACATCGGAGCGCGACCATGCCGGGAAAGCGGCCGCGGCCGAGCGTACGGCCCGGTCGACGTCCTCGGGCGTCCCGTCGGAGATGGTGTCGATGACCTCCTCGGTCGCCGGGTTGAGCACGTCGAGGGTGCCGGGCCCGGCCGAGAGCGTCCACCGGTTGTCGATCCAGACCTCGTTCACGCGTGGCCCTCCTCGATGATGAGCAGCCCATCCAGGGCGACGGCCCGCTCGGGGGTGGCCAGCACCGGGTTGACCTCGAGCACGTAACCGGGCCACGGCAGGGCCGCCGAGAAGCGGGACAGCGCGGCGACGAACGCGGCCAGCGGCCCGAGGCAGGCGTCCTGCCCCTTGCCGGCGAGGTATCCGGCGATGCGCAGCCGGTCGACGACCCGCCGGGCCGAGGTCTCGTCCAGCGGTGCCGGCGCGAACACCACGTCGTCGAGCAGTTCGGTCTGCACGCCGCCCGCTCCGACCGAAACGATCGGCCCGAACGTCTCGTCGCGCAGCGCGGAGACCAGGAACTCGATGCCGCCCGACGGCGCCATCTGCTGGACGTAGACGCCCTCGATCGGGGCGTCGCCCGCACCCTGCACGAGGGAATCCCACGCGCCGCGGACGGCTTCGTCGTCGGCGATCCGAAGCCGGACCAGGCCGGCCGCCGCGCGGTGGGTGATCCGCGGGGAGACCACCTTCATGGCGACCGGGAAGCCGGCCTCGCCCGCGGCGGCCACGGCGTCGTCGGCCGTGGTGGCCAGGCGGCCGGTCAGGGTCGGTACACCGGCCGCGCGCAGCAGGACCGCGACCTGGTCCTCCCCCAGCACCTGCCCAGGCAGGACCACCGGAAGGTCGACGGTCGTGACCTCGGCCGGCAACGGGGCGGCCGCCGCGCCGAGGCCGGCCTGCCGCGCGGCGACGACCCGTCGGAGGACGTCGACCGCGATCTTCTGGTTGTCGAAGACGCGGACGCCTCGCTCGCGGAAGACCGCCCGGGCCGACTCGGGCGCGGCCGGCCAGTAGATCGCGAGTTGCTTGGCCGACCGGTCATGGAAGTCCGACATGTTGGCGGCCGCCTCGTCGGCCCCTCGGGACATGGCCCCGCCCTGCAGCAGCAGCGCGTCGATCTCGTCCGTACGCTCCAGCTCGGCCAGCACGTCGGGCGACTTGGCCCGGAACGCGTCCTGGTTGAACGCCTCCGGGGTCAGGTCGATCGGGTTGCGCAGCGAGGCGATCGGCGGGACGAGCGGGCGCAGCGTGTTCTGCAGGTCGGCGGAGAGCGGGGGCAGTTCCAGCCCGGCCTCCACCACCAGGTCGGAGGCGAGCACGCCGGAGCCGCCGCCGTAGCTCATCACGGCCACCCGCCGCCCGTGCAGGCGCGGCTTGTGGTTGCTGTGCACGAGCGCGGTGGCCACCTCGATGAGGTCCTCCAGCGCGGTCACCTGGATGGCGCCGACGTCGGTGAGGATGTCGCCCCAGATCCGGGCCTGCCCGGCCATGGCGCCGGTGTGCGCGGCCACGGCCCGGGCGCTCGCCGCCGAGCGGCCGCCCTTGAGGATGATGACGTCCTTGCCGTTGGCCCGGGCCCGGCGCAGGGCCCGGATCAGCCGCGGCCCCTCGGGCGTGCCCTCGAGATAGCTGCAGATGACGTGCGTCTCCGGGTCCTCGGCGAACATCTCGAGCACCTCGACCGCGCTGATGTCGGCCTCGTTGCCGGTGCTGACCATGAAGCGGAACCCGACGCCGAGGTCCTGGGCGCCGGAGTGGGCGAACGCGCCGAGACCGCCGCTCTGGGTCACCATCGAGATATGGCCGGGCAGCAGCCGGTCGGCCGTGTTCAGCCAGGACGCGAACGTGCCGCAGAAGCCGATGCCGGTGTTGACCAGGCCGAGGCAGTTCGGGCCCAGGAGACGCACACCAGCGGCGCGGGCGGCCTCGGCGAGGCCGGTCTGCAGCTGTACGCCGTCGCCGCCGTTCTCGGCGAAACCGCCCGCCCAGACCACCGCCGCGCCGATGCCGTGCCGTCCGAGATCGGTGACCACGTCGGCGACGTTTCGGGCCCCCACCGCGAGCAGGGCCACGTCGGCCGGCGCCTCCAGCTCGTCGAGGGACGTGACGCCCTCGTAGCCGTGGACGCTGTTGCCCGACGGGTGGACCGGGACGACCGTGCCGGCGTACCCGAACTTGCGCAGATAGGTGATCGCCTGGCCGCCGCGATTTCCGGGTTTGTCGCTGGCCCCGACGACGGCGACGCTCTTGGGGTTGAAGAGATTACTGAGCGAACCGGTCACTTGAGCGTCCACACCGGAGCGCGCTTCTCCTTGAACGCCCGCGGGCCCTCGGCGCCGTCGTCGCTCTCGGCGATCTCCTTGTCGAGGTGCTTGGCGTAGTCGGTCAGCGACTGCGGCACGGCGGCGGCGAGCCGGTAGAGCCGGACGGCGGCCTGGACGGCCAGCGGCGAGCCCTGGCAGACCATGTCGGCCAACTCCTCGGCCGTCTCCATCAGCTTGTCCTCCGGCACGACCCGGTTGACGATGCCCTGCTGCAGGCACTCCTGGGCGGTCAGCCGGCCGTTGCACAGGGTCAGGTAGGCGGCGGTGGCCCGCGGCAGTTCGAGGTACTTCCGGTGCGGCGAGCCGAGCCGGCCGACGTTGGTGTGCTGGTCGCCGATCCACGCGTCGTCGGCCATCACCCGCAGCTGGCACTGCAGCGCGAGGGTGAGCCCGACGCCGACCGCGAAGCCGTTGAGCGCGCAGATCAGCGGCTTCTCCAGGCCCACGTCCTCGGGCTGGCCGCCACCGCCCCAGTGGAAGATCGGGCTGTTCGGGTCCTCGTGCGGGGTCCGCTTGCCCTCGGCCTGGTATTGGGCCAGGAACTTGACGTCGCGGCCGGCGCAGAACGCCTTGCCCTCGCCGGAGACGATGCCGACGTAGATGTTCGGGTCGAGCTGGATGTCCCGCCAGCACCGGCGCAGCTCGACGTAGATGAACGAGTGCAGCGCGTTGCGGACCTCGGGCCGGTTCAGCCGGACGTACGCGACGTGGCCCTTCTTCTCGTACCGGACGAACTCGAGGTCCCTGGGCGCGGATTCGGGGTCGTAGGGCGACTCGTACGAACTCATCGGTTCCCTTTCGTGGATGACTGGCGGGCCGCGCCGTGCAGCAGGCGCTGGAGGCCGGTACGGGCCTCGACGGTGACGACCTCGGCGGGCAGGCCGCCGACGCCGACCGTCATCGGTCGGATGTCGGTGAGGAACTCGGCCGTCGCGCCGGTGATCCGGAACGGGCGGTCGTGGCCGGGGTAGACGACGTCAGCCAGCTCGACGACCCGCTTCAGCGAGGCGTCGGCCTTCTCGGCGTCGAAGAAGACGTTGGGGCAGAACCCGGCCAGGGCGGCGGCCGAGGAGGCGACGGCGTCACCGGAGATGACGGCGACGCCGTCGGCGGTCTCCACCGCCAGACCGAGCGACCCGGGCGAATGCCCGGGCAGATGCAGAGCGCGTACGCCCGGGAGCAGTTCCTCCCCGTCGGCGACGCCCCGTGCTCCGGCGAACAGGTCCCTGGTCCACGCCGGGGTGGCGTGGTCGCCCGGATCGGGCGCCGCCAGGTATGCCAACTCGTCGGCGTGGGCCAGAAGCTCGGCCCGCTTGAACACGTCGAAGTTCTGGACGTGGTCCCAATGCCCGTGCGACGCGACCACCACGTCGACGCGGTCCGGGTCGATGCCGCGCCGCTCGAGCGCGTTCAGCAGCTTCATCCGGCGGCCGGCGTGGGCCGAGTCGTAGACCAGGGTCCGGCCGTCGTCGGCCCGGACGAGATAGACGCCGCAGGGCGCGAAGTTGCCCTCCGAGGTCACCACCGAGAAGCCGCGCAGAACGATGTCGACGGTCGCCACGAGTCCCCCTTCAGAGGAGCGAGAACAGGTCCGTACGCTGCAGGATCCGGTCCGAGCTGTCGGAGAGCGTGATGCGGCCGCTCTGCATGACGTACGCCCGGGTCGCGACCCGGAGCACGTCGCGCACGTTCTGCTCGACGATGAGCACGGCCGTGTCGCGCTCCTGGCTGATCTGGCGCACCTTGGCCAGCACCTGCCCGGCCAGCGCGGGCGACAGGCCGAGCGACGGCTCGTCGAGCAGCAACACCTTGGGTTGCTTGAGCAGGGCGATGCTGATCGCGAGCATCTGCCGCTGGCCGCCGGAGAGCTGCCCGGCGGCCTGGCGCACTCGTTCCTTGAGAATCGGGAACAGCTCGTAGACGTCGGCGATGGCGGCCGTACGATCCGCCTCCCGCTTGTAGCGCATGCGCGCCGACAGAGCCAGGTTCTCGTCGACCGACAGGTCGGGGAAGGTGTTGCCCAGCTGGGGAACCAGGCAGAGTCCCCGGCCGACCCGCTTGGACGCGTTGAACCGCCCCACGTGCTCGCCGCAGTGCTCGATCGTGCCCGAGCGGCACGGCAGCAGGCCGGAGATGGTCTTCAGCAGGGTCGACTTGCCGCCGCCGTTGTGGCCGATCAGCGCGACCAACTCGCCCTCGCCCAGCCGCAGCGAGCACTCATTGACCACGGTCCGCCGGTCGTAGCCGGCCGAGACGTTCTCCACCGTGAGTACGTCGGTCACACCACACCTCCGCCCATGTAAATGTCCTGGAGCTCCTTGTTCTGGAAGATCTCCTCGGGCGACCCCTCGGCCTTGAGCCGGCCCTGGTCGAGGAAGAGCACCCAGTCCGACACCTCCTGCACGAGCCGCAGGTTGTGCTCGACGATCAGCACGGTCTGGCCGTTGTCGACCAGCCCGCGCAACAGCGCGGCGAACTGCACCAACGTGTCGCCGTCGAGTCCGGAGGCCGGTTCGTCGAGCAGCCACACGTCGGCGCCCATGGCCATTGAGCGGGAAATCGTCAGGAGTTTCTGCTCGGCGTACGAAAGCTCGCCGGCCCGGCGGCCCTCCTGGCCGGACAGGCCGACCTGAGCGAGGATCTCCCGGGCCTTCTCCCGCAGTTGCCTTTCCTGGCGGCGGACGGCCCGCGGCCGGAAGACGAGCGCGGTCGGCCGGTCGCCGAGCTGGTCGGGGAACGACACCATCACCGACTCCAGCACGGTCATGGTCGCGAACAGGCGCAGGTCCTGGAACGTGCGGCTGATGCCGAGGCGCGCGACCTGGCTCGGCGAGAGGCCGCGCAATTCCCGGTCCTCGAAGAGCACCGAGCCGGTGTCGGCCCGCAGCGAGCCGGTGATGAGGTTGAAGATGGTGGTCTTGCCGGCCCCGTTGGGCCCGACGAGGCTGGTGGCCTTGCCTCGCCGGACGGTGAAGGACACCCCGCGGACGGCCTTGATGCCACCGAAGCTCTTGGCCAGATCGGAGACCACGAGAAGGTCGCTCATGACGCGGCCACCTCGTCCCGGGCCGGGTCCCCGGCCTTCTCCCACGCGCCGGCGTCGGCGGGCGGGCGGCGATGTCGCAGCCGGGCGGTGAGCGAGGCGACCGCGCCACCGATGCCGCCCGGCACCGCCATCACCATGATCACCAGCAGCAGCCCGTACGCCGCCTGCTCGAGGTTGCCGAGGATGTCCGGCGGCAGCGAGGCGAGCGAGATGAGGGCCGGAATCCAGGTCAGCGCGATCGCGCCGAGCACCGACCCGAGAACCGATCCGGCGCCGCCGACGAACACCATCGCGAAGATGAGCGTGTTGACCTGGCTGCCGAACGCGTCCGGCGAGATGTAGGAGATGTAGGAGGCGTACATGGCGCCGGCGATTCCGGCGAACGCGCCGGCGATCGAGAACACCCACAGCTTGGCGATCGTCGGTCGTTTGCCGATCGCCTCCGCGGCGAGGGGGTTGTCGCGGATCGCCTTGAGGGTGCGGCCGAACGGCGAGTGGGCGAGATAGAGCAGGAGCGCCACGACGACCGCGGTGACGGCCAGGTAGAACCCGACGAACTGGGCGTCCGAGCCGACGAAGTAGCCGAACGCCGACGGGGCCGGAATGCCGCTCAGGCCGACGTAGCCGCCGCCGATCGACGCCACGTTGGACAGGACGGCCAGGACGATGGTCAGGAAGCCGAACGAGACGATGACGAGGTAGTCGGAGCTGACGCGTACGGCGACCAGCGCGAGCAGAAGGCTCAGCATCCCGCACAGCACCGCCCCGAGCGCCCAGCCGACCAGCACCGGCACGCCGAGCTTGTCGGTGATCTGGGCGGTCGCGTAGGCCCCGATCGCGAAGAAGGCGGCGTGGGCGATCGAGAACATGCCACCGCGCCCGATGATCAGGTCGAACGACGCCGCGAGGACGATGTAGATCGTCATCATGACCAGTTCGGTGAGGACGAAGGTCATCAGACTCCACTCCGCAACACCGTGCGGCCGAGGATGCCCGTCGGCCGGAAGAGGATGAACACGATGCAGACGCCGAACGCGACGGCGGTCTGCCACTGGGACGAGAAGAACAGCGAGCTCAGCGACTGGCTCAGGCCGATCAGCCAGCCGCCGAGGGCCGCGCCGGGCACGCTCTCGACACCGCCGACGATCACCGCGATGAGCGTGATCAGGATGATGTTCTCGGCCAGGCCGGGGTTGACCCCGGTGGTGGCCGAGTTGAACACCGCGGCCGGCCAGAGCACGAGGGCGCCCAGCCCGAACGCCAGGAGATAGCGCCGCTTGGCCTCCAGCCCGACCAGGGTGGACATCTGCGGATTGCTGGCCACGGCCCGGAACGAGCGGCCCAGGTGGGTGTAGCGGAACATGGCGACCAGCGCGACCACCACGACGACGGCCAGAACCAGCGACACCAGCCCGGCCGACGGGATCACGTACTCCCCGATGTGGACCGACGCGGGCAGGCCGGGCAGGTTGAGCGGGCGGACCTGGGAGCCGAACACCACCGGCACCAGGTTCTCCAGCACGATCAGCACGCCGAGCGAGGCGACGAAGATGGCCAGGCCGCCGGCGCCGTTGCGGCGCATCGGCCGGTAGACGATCAGCTCGATGAGCAGCGTCAGGCCCAGGGACGTGACCAGCCCCGCGAGCAGGGCCGGCACGAACCCCCAGGGTCCCTGGAGGGTGGCGACGACGTACGCGACCCACATGTAGACGGCGCCGTGGGCGAAGTGGAACGTCTTGGTGACCGAGAAGATGATCGAGAAGCTCATCGCGACCAGCGCGTAGATGCCGCCGAGGGTGAGCCCGTTGATCAGTTCCTGTCTGAAGAGCACGTCGTCGCCGCCTTCGTCAGTCTGCGCCGATCAAGAACTGGGCTGGACGGTCTTGAAGGGCACGAACTTGCCGTCCGTGATCTTCGAGAAGGTGATCGCCGCTGTCGAGCTGCCGTCGGGTGAGAAGTTCGTGGTGCCGCCGGCGACGTCGAAGGACTTCTGGGCGAGGACGGCCTTGACCAGGTTCTTGCCGTTGTACGGCATCTTGTTGTCGATCAGGTACTTGGCCGCCGCCGCGTAGATCAGCACCGCGTCGTGGGCGAACACCGAGTAGACGTTGGTCGGGTCCTGACCGGGGTAGAGCGCGTCGAAGGCGGTCTTGTACGACGTGGCCTTCGCGTTGCTCGCCTCCAGCGGCTGGGCGATGCCCGAGTCGAGGATGCCGTCGGCGGCCGCGCCGGCCAGCGGGATCAGGTCACCGCCCTGCAACGGGCTCGCCGCGACCAGTTGCTGGTTGAGCCCCTGCGCGCGGGCCTGCTTGACGAACGTGCCGGCCTGCTGGCCGCCGCACAGGACGTAGACGACGTCCGGGTTCTGGGCCTTGATCTTCGCGATCACCGCCGAGTGGTCGACCACGGTGATCGGCTCCGACTGCGCGCCGAGCCAGGTGCCACCGAGCGATTCCCACTCCGTCTTGACCAGGTCGGTGCTGGTGGCGCCCAGCGCGTCGCCCTCGGCGTACATCGCCATCTTGGTGTGGCCGAGCTGCTTGATGTACGGCAGCATGGCGTCGATCTCGGTCTTGATGTTCGGGATGTTGCTGATGATGTTGGGCGACAGCTTCTGCAGCGTCGGGTCCTCGCCGCCCGGGTTGAGCATCAGCAGGCTCCGCTTGGTGGCGATCGGCGCGGTGGCCGTGACGCCGGCGCTGGAGGTCATGATGACCGCCTGCGTGCCGCCCTGGGTGATGAGCTTGTTCATCGCGGTCACCGAAGCGGCCGCCTGGAGCTGGTTGTCGGCGTAGTTGACGGTGAGCTTGGCGCCGTCGATGCCGCCGGCGTCGTTGATCTCCTTCGCCGCGGCCGCGATCCCGTGCTGGAAGTACTGGCCGAGCGCGGTGCTCGGGCCGGACAGGGGAAGCGCGGCGCCGAGGGTGTACGACTTCGGCTTCACGTCGCCACCGCCGCCTCCCGAGCCGCTCTGCTTCGAGCAGCCGGTGAAGAGGCCGAGGACGAGCAGGCCCGCGGAGAGACACGCGACCACACGAGGATTTCGCCGTATATGCATGAGTGGGCTCCCGGAGAGGTGCTTGAGCAAGACGGTCTTTGACGCGCCGCGTAGGCGGGTGTGCGGGTGACGCGACCAGCTGCGACTCGGGGTTGCCGAGGGCGTTTCAGTTGGCAAACATTGGCACGGCTATGTTGGAAAGTCAACACTCGATGTCGCAAGTGTTAATCGGCGATTTCCGCTGTTCAGCGCGCCTCCCGTTTTCAGGTCGGTCAAAGTTGCCCTGAGAGAGATGTTTGATTATTGACATCGCGGATCACGCTCCATACGGTGAGCCGATGCCACCCGACTACGACGACCTCGCGCTGATCGACGGCGTGCGCAGTTCCTGGGGTCTGTGGGGCGCCGACGACCGGCTCGGTTGTCTCAACCTGCTCGACGCCGGCACCGTCCGGGCCGCCCTGGCCGACGTCAACCGCGGTGACGTGCACTCGCTCAACTGGCGCATCGACCTCCCCGACCCGCCGCTGTTCGACCGTCCCCGCGTCCGGCACGAGATCGTCAAGTCGACCACCTCGACCTCGCTCAACGACGTGGTCAGCGACTGGAACACCCAGTCCTCCTCGCAGTGGGACGGGTTCCGCCACGTCTCGCGGCACGGCTCCGGCAACTACAACGGGCTCGGCGACGGGCACGGCGTACACGTGTGGGCCGAGCGGGGCATCGTCGCCGGCGCCGTCCTGCTCGACGTGGCCCGCTGGCGGGCCTCGGTCGGACGGCCGCTGCGACAGGGCACTCCGGACCCGATCTCGGGCCACGACCTGCTCGACACGGCGGCCGCCCAGCGTGTTCAGATTCGAACAGGCGACGTCCTGCTGATCCGCACCGGCTGGATCGCTTGGTACGAGAGCCTCGACGCCGCCGGCCGCGAGCACCTCAAGACCACGTCCAACCTGGTCAACCCGGGCCTCGCCCCCGACGAGGAGACCGCCCGCGTGCTGTGGAACCTGCACCCGAGCGCGGTCGCCGCGGACAACCCCGGTTTCGAGCTGTGGCCGATCGGCGGGCTGCTGCCCCCGGACGAGCGGGCCGCGGTCCTGGCCGACCCGTCCCGCCGGCACGAGATCAGCCTCCACACCCGACTGCTGCCGATGCTGGGCCTGCCGATGGGCGAACTCTGGTACCTGGAGAGGCTCGCCGACGCCTGCGCCGCCGACGGCGAATATCGTGCGTGCGTCACGTCGGCACCCCTCAATCTTCCGCACGCGGCGGCCTCCCCCGCCAACGCCCTGGCGATCAGGTGACCGGGTGCCGACCACATCGCGCTGCTGTTGCGGAGGCCTTCGTGTCCAACGTTGAACCCGTCCGGACCTACACCTCGGCCGAGGACCGGCGGGCCCAGATCCTGGAGATGGTCGAACGCCAGGGGTTCTGCACGATCACCGAGCTGTCGGCCGCCTTCGAGGTCTCCGACATGACGATTCGCCGCGACATCCGGATGCTCGTCGACTCCGACGACCTGCGCAGCGTGCACGGCGGAGTCACCAAGCTCAAGCAGACCGAGATGATGGGCACCGACTTCCTGGCCCGCACCACGCGGATGGGCGCGGCCAAGCGGGCGATCGCCGAACGGGCGCTCGACTTCGTCCCCCGCTCGGGCGCCATCGCGGTGGACGCCGGCACGACAACCCTGGAACTGGCCACCGCGCTGCCCGCCGACTCCCGGGTCAAGGTGGTCACGCACTCCCTGTCGGTGGTAAACGCGCTCGCCGGCCGCGACCACATCGAGGTGATCTGCCTCGGCGGTACCCTGCACGCGGGTACCCAGTCGTTCGCCGGCGCCGCCACCGTGGCCCACATCGGCGAACTGCACGTACGCACGCTGTTCCTGGCCGCCTCCGGCCTGAAGGCCAGCGGCGTCTACTGCGGCAACGACTACGACGCGGTCACCAAGCGCGCGCTGGTCGGGGCGACCGACGAGGTCGTGCTGCTCACCGACTCGAGCAAGTTCTCCATCTCGGCGATGGTCCGGGCCTGCGAGCTGAGCGAGCTCGACCGGGTCATCACCGACGACGGCATCAGCGAGGAACACCTGGCCATGCTCACTTCGCACGACATCGAGGTCATCGTCGTACCCACCGGGAGCGCCTGATGAAAGACACCTACGCGATAGCGTCGATCCCCGGCGACGGGATCGGCCTGGAGGTGGTCCCCGCGGCGTGGCGGGTGCTGCACGCGGTCGCGGCCCGGCACGGCTTCCGCCTGGAGGTCACCCGGCTGCAGTGGGGCTCCGACTTCTATCACCGCACCGGCCGCATGATGCCGGCCGACGGACTCGACGCGCTGGCCCGGCACGACGCCATCTTCCTCGGCGCGGTCGGCGACCCCTCCATCCCCGACACCGAGACCCTCTGGGGCCTGCTCATTCCGATCCGACGGGCCTTCGACCAATACATCAATCTGCGCCCGGTGCGCAGCCTGCCGGGCATTCCCGTACGCGTCCGCGGGGTCGACGAGATCGACCTGGTCATCGTGCGCGAGAACGTCGAGGGCGAGTACTCGTCGGTCGGCGGCCGCATCTACCAGGGACAACCGCACGAGGCCGCGATCCAGGAGGCGGTGTTCACCCGGCGCGGCGTCGAACGGGCCGCCCGCTTCGCCGCCACGCTCGCCGAGGGACGCCGCCAGAAGGTCACCTCGGCGACCAAGTCCAACGGCATCATCCACACGATGCCGTTCTGGGACGAGGTCGTCGCCGGCGTCATGGCCGAGCATCCCGATGTGGCGCTGGAGAAGGTGCTGATCGACGCGCTCGCCGCCAAGCTGGTGCTCGACCCGGCGAGCTTCGACGTCATCGTCGGCTCCAACCTCTTCGGCGACATCCTCTCCGACCTCGCGGCCGCGCTGGCCGGCTCGATCGGCGTCGCCCCCAGCGCCAACCTCAACCCGCCCGGCGACCATCCGTCGATGTTCGAGCCGGTGCACGGCTCGGCGCCGGACATCGCCGGACAGGGCGTGGCCAACCCGATCGGCCAGCTGTGGGCGGGCGCGATGATGCTGCGCCACCTCGGCCGGCCGGAAGCCGCCGACGAGATCGAATCGGCGTTCCGGGCCTGCCTGGCCGCCGGCGTCAGCACGCGCGACCTCGGCGGCACGTACGGCACCGACGGCTTCACCAAGGCCGTCCTCGAGCACTTCTCCAAGTAAGGAAACACGATGCGACTTTTCATCGACGGCCGCTGGATCGACGGGGCCGACGGATCGGTCGAGGTCACGAACCCGTACGACGGCAGCACGGTCGGCACCTTCGCCCGGGCCGACGCGGCCCAGGTCGACGCCGCGATCGAGGCGGCCCACCGCGCGCTGCGCACCGGGCTCGCCCCGCACCGCCGGGCCGACGTGCTCGACGCCGTCCGCGACATCGTGACCCGCCGTGCTCTCGATTTTGCCGAGTGTCTGAGCCGCGAGGCCGGCAAGCCGATCCGGACCGCCCGGGCCGAGGTCGAGCGCGCGCGCACCACGCTGCGCCTGGCCGCCGACGAGGCCCGGCGGCTGCCCGGCGAGGCGGTGCCCCTGGACGGATTCGCGAGCGGGTCGGGCCTGATCGCCCTGACCCTGCCCGAGCCGCTCGGCGTCGTCGGGGCCATCACCCCGTTCAACTTCCCGCTCAACCTGGTGCTGCACAAGGTGGCACCGGCGATCGCGGCCGGCTGCCCGGTCGTGCTAAAACCCTCCGAGCGCACCCCGCTCACCGCCGGGCTGATGACCGAGGCGTTCGAGGAGGCCGGCCTGCCCGCCGGCTGGCTCAACCTGGTCACCGGCGACCCGGGGATGATCGTCGGACGCCTGCAGGACGACGAGCGGGTGGGGGTCCTCAGCTTCACCGGCTCCTCCGCCGCGGGCTGGGGCATCAAGGCGGCCTCGCCCCGCAAGCACCACATCCTGGAACTCGGGTCGAACGCCGCGCTCGTGGTCGACGAGACCGCGGACGTCGACCTGGCCGTGGACGCGGCGGTCAGCGGCGGCTTCTCGTACTCGGGCCAGACCTGTGTCTCCGTGCAGCGCCTGTTCGTGCACAAGGCGGTGCGGGACGCCTTCCTCGACAAGTTCGCCCGGCGCGTCGAGGCGCTGGTCACCGGCGACCCGGCCGACGAGGCCACCGACGTCGGCCCGCTGGTCAGCCCGGACGCGAAGACCCGGGTCAAGCGCTGGCTGGACGACGCGGTCGAGGCGGGCGCGCGGGTCGTCACCGGCAACACGTTCGACGACGGCGGCCTGCTGCGGCCGACCGTCATCACCGACGTGCCGGTGGCGTCGCCGCTGCGCTGCGAGGAGGTCTTCGGCCCGGTGGTCATCGTGGTGCCGGTCAAGGACGCCGAGGAGGGCCTGGCCGCGGCCAACGACTCGCGGTTCGGGCTCAACACGTCCATCTTCACCAACGACTTCGCCCACGCGATCGACTTCGCCCGCCGGGCCGAGACCGGAACGGTGCTGGTCAACGTTTCCCCGAGCTACCGCTCGGACGCGATGCCGTACGGCGGGGTCAAGGACTCCGGCCAGGGCCGCGAGGGGATCCGGTACGCGGTGGCGTCGCTCGTGCACCAGAAGCTGGTCGTGCTCAACGCCGGAACCCGCACGGCACGGGCCGAGGAGTGAACCCTTTTCAAGCCGGCTTCGGGCGAACGACCTCCGGGCCGTTGTCCGCTGCCGGCTCTCCGGCCCTCGCCATCTTGAAAAGAGTTCACTGATGATCCTGCCGCTCGACGAGGCCGTACGCCGGTTCGTCCGGCCCGGCATGGCCTTGCACCTCGGCTACGGCGGCGGCCGGCCCAACGCGGCGGTCGCCGAGATCATCCGCCGGTACCACGGGACCTCGCCCGGCTTCACGGTCAGCGCCCACGGGCTCGTCAACACTCAGCACGCGCTCGTCGAGGCCGGGCTCGTCCGGCACCTGGTCGTCGCCTACGCGGGCGAGAACTACCCCTCCCCGCGGCCCAATCCCGCGCTGCAGCGGGCGATCCGCGACGGCCGGGTCACCATCGAGAACTGGTCACTGTGGACACTCACGGCTCGGCTCGTCGCGGGGGCGCTCGGCGTCGACGGCTATCCGACCCGCTCCCTCGCCGGCAGCGGGATGGCGGCCGAACACGACGGCACCGCCTTCCAGACGCGCAAGGGCTTCGAGCGTGCGGAAAACATGGTCAAGGCGTACCGGCCCGACCTGACGCTGATCCACGGGCTCGCGGCCGACGAGGCCGGCAACGTGCTGCTGCCGCCGCCGTACGGCGAGGGCGCGTGGGGATCGCTGGCCGCGCGCGACGGGGTCGTCGCGTGCGTCGAGCGGATCGTCGACGCCGACACGATCCGCCGGCACAACACGATGCCGATGATTCCCGCCCACGCCGTCCGGGCCGTGTGCGTCACGCCGTTCGGCTCCCATCCGTACGGCCTGGACACGACCGGCTTCGACGAGCTCGACGGCTACGGTGAGGACGACGCGTTCATGGCCTCGGTGCGCTCGGCCGCGCGGGAACCGGAGACGTTCCGTGCCTGGATCGACGAGTGGATCGTCGCGCCCGGATCCCACGACGGGTTCCTGGCCAAGCTCCGCGAGCGCGCGCCGCGGGACGCCCCGGCCCCGGTGGCGGCACGCACCGGACCGGCGAGCGACGACGAACGGATGACGCTCGCCGCCGTCCGCGTGCTGCGCGACCGGATCGCCTCGGCCGGCCACCGGATCGTGCTGTCCGGCATCGGGTTCGCCCACCTCGCCGCGTGGACCGCCGCGCGGCCCCTGCAGGACCGCGGCGAACCGGTGAGCCTCGCCGCCGAACTGGGCATGTTCGGCTTCCGTCCGCAGCCCGGCGACCCCTACTTGTTCGCCCGCCGGAACATGCCGACCTGCCTGCAGCTCACCGACGTCATGGCGGTGCTCGGCCGGGACGTGAGCGGCCCGGCGGCATCGAGCCTGGCGGTGCTGGGGGCCGGCGAGCTCGACCGGCACGGCAACATCAACTCGACGTGGTCGGCGTCCGGGGACTTCGTCGTAGGTTCCGGCGGGGCCAACGACGTGGCGACCGCGGCGGACGAGGTGGTCGTCGTCATCCGGCACGGCCGCGAGCGGCTGCTCGACCGGGTCGGCTACGTGACCGCGCCGGGCGACCGGGTGAGCACGGTCGTCACCTCCAAGGCGGTGCTCGAACGCCGCGACGGCGAATTCGTGGCCACCCGCCTCCTCGGTGACGCCGACGCCGAGTCGGTCCGCGCCGACACCGGATGGGATCTGCCGATCGCGCCCGACGTGACGCGGGAGCCCGACCCGGCGGCCGAGGACCTGGCCGTGCTGCGCTCCTTCGACCCGGCAGGCGTGTTCCTCAGGTGAGCCGGGCCTCCCGAGCGGCCGACGCGAACGACCGCAGGCGCTCGGCGGCCACGGTGTCGAGCGCGGTCTCGATGTCGGTGCGGTCGAGCACCGTGCTCCACACCGCCCGGCCGGCCAGGAAACCGTGCGCCCCACCGGCGACCGCCTCGGTCATCGCCGGCCGGAAATCCTCGGCCCGCACGCCGTTGGACAGCACCACCCAGGGCCGCCCGAGCGCCCGGTCGAACGCGACCGAGGCCTCCCGCACCCGCGAGACGTCGCCGGGCAGATATCCCGGCATCTCGGCCTTGTACACGTCCACGCCGAACGAGCACAGCTCGAGCGCGGCGGTGAAGATGGCCTCGTGCCGTTCCCCGGCCGCCGTCCACGGCCGGCCGGCCGGGGGCCGCACGATCCCCTCGACCAGGCTCACCAGCCCGCAGCGCCGGCACAGCTCGGCGAATCGCTCCATCAGCCGCGCCCGTTCGTCGAGGCCGGAGTCGGGGCGCCACAGCACGAGCAGCTTCAGCGCGTGCGCGCCGACCTCCTCGGCCACCGCCGGGGTGATCCGCTCGTCGAGACCGGAGTCGAGCACCGGCTGCCCCGGCGGCTGGTCGAACACGTCGGCGGCCAGGATCAGCCCGGTCGACGGCGGCAACGCGGCGCGGCACTCGGGACGCCGCGCGGTCTCCAGTTCGAGCAGCAGCGCGGTGGCGAGCGGGGCGAGGGCCCGCACGCCGGCCAGTTTGAACTCGTCGAACGGGGCACCGCCGTGCTCGCGCAGCATCGTCCGCAGGGATTCCCGGTGGTCCAGCGCGGCCATCGCGAAGACACCGTCAGCGCCGGAGAGGGGCTTCAGAGAATGGACCATAGGAACGATGATATGACCACCATCGCGTTCATCGGGCTCGGCGTCATGGGTGCTCCCATGGCCCGGAACGTGCTCGCGGCCGGTTACGGCGTCGTCGCGTACAACCGGAGCCCGGGGAAGGTCGAAGCCTTCGTCGCCGACGGCGGGCGAGGGGCCGCCTCGATCGCGGAGGCGGTGACGGGCGCCGATGCCGTCGTCACGATGCTGCCGGACACCGACGACGTCGCCGAGGTGGTCCGCGAGATCCTCCTCCACGCCGCCCCGGGCACGCTGATCATCGACATGTCGACGATCCGCCCTGACGTGACCCGGCAGCTGGCGGCGGAGTGCGGCCGGTTCGTCGACGCGCCAGTGAGCGGCGGTGAGCAAGGCGCGATCGACGGCACGCTGTCGGTCATGGCGGGCGGGAGCGCCGAGGACTTCGCCGCCGCAAACCCGATCCTGGAAGCGGTCGGCCGGACGATCGTCCACGTCGGACCCGTCGGCTCGGGGCAGACCGTCAAGGCGGCCAACCAGCTGATCGTCGCCGGCACCATCGAACTGGTCGCCGAGGCGCTCACCTTCCTCGACGTATCCGGGGTCTCCCTCACACCGGCCGTCGAGGTGCTCGCCGGTGGCCTGGCCGGCAGTGCGGTCCTCGACCGCAAGGCCCCGGCGATGCTCGCGCGGTCGTTCGAGCCCGGCTTCCGGGCCGACCTGCACCACAAGGACCTCGGCATCTTCACCTCGTCGGCCCGCGAGCTGGGCGTCGCTGCGCCGGTCGGCACGCTGGTCGCCACGCTGATGGCGGCCCTGCGGGCGCAGGGCCGCGGCAGCCTTGATCATGCCGCACTCGTGCTGCTCGTCGAACAGCTCTCCGGGAGGACCCGATGATGAGGGCCGGTCGCTACGAGCTGGTGGCCAACGTGTCGCTGCTCTTCACCGAGGTGCCGCTGCTCGACCGGTTCGTGGCCGCCCGGGACGCCGGCTTCGGCGCCGTCGAGTGCTGGTGGCCCTTCCCGTCGGCGGCGCCGCCCCAGGCCGAGATCGACGCGTTGCTCGCCGGCGCCGGCGGGGACCTGGCCGGGATGAACTTCTACGCCGGCGACATGGCCGGCGGCGAGCGTGGCGTGCTCAGCCACCCCGGCCGTACGGACGAGTTCGCCAGCAGCCTCGACGTCGTCGCGCAGGTGGCCGAGCGGACCGGTTGTGCCGTCTTCAACGCCCTCTACGGGCAGGACGGGCCCGATTTCAGCCCGGCGACCGCCGTCACCAACCTGCGGACGGCCGCCGACCGGCTGCTTCCGCTGGGCGCGACGGTGGTGCTCGAACCACTGACCGACGGCGAGAACGGCGCTTATCCGCTGCGGACCGCGGCCGACGCGATCCGGGTGCTCGACGAGGCCGGCCGGCCGAACACCGGGCTGCTGCTCGACACCTACCACCTGACGAACAACGGCGACGACCTGCTCGCGGTGATCAGGGACCACGCCGACCGAATCCGGCACGTGCAGCTGGCCGACGCGCCGGGGCGGCACGAGCCCGGCACCGGTCGGATCGACTTCCGGGCGGTGCTCCGAGCGCTCGAGACGGCGGGCTACGACGGCCGCGTGGCCGCCGAATACCGGCCGGCGGGCACGACCACGGCCGGGCTGGGCTGGATCGCCGGTCTGGCGTAGGGCTATCGTGTAACCGGGGTATAGTCCGCTTACGTATCCCACTACAAGAGCAGAAAGGCGCAGATATGCCTTTGACCGGCGAATACGAGCCGAGCGCGTGGGAAATGGTCCGCGATCAGGTCGAGCTCTACGAGAGCTCCGGGGGAACCCAGGGCCTCGAGAACCCGGGCGGTGGCCCGGTCATCATCCTGACGACCGTGGGCGCCCGCTCCGGCAAGCTGCGCAAGACCCCGCTCATGCGGGTCGAACACGACGGCGAGTACGCCGTCGTCGCGTCGCTCGGCGGGGCCCCGAAGAACCCGGTCTGGTATTACAACGTGGTGGCCAACCCCCACGTGGAACTCCAGGACGGGCCGGCCAAGAAGGACTACACCGCCCGCGAGGTCCAGGGCGAGGAATATCAGACCTGGCTCAAGCGAGCCATCGAGGTCTGGCCCGACTACGCCGACTACCAGACGAAGACGACGCGCATCATGCCCATCTTCGTCCTCACGCCGACCGACCGGTGAAAGCGACGGGGTGACCGCCCGGCCCCGGCGGTCACCCCTTTCTCGCGATCAGGTGCTGTAGTGGTCCGGTCAGTTCACCCGCGACCTTCAGGAGGCCCCGGTGCCGTTCGACTGGACCCCGCCGATGCTGGCCACTCTGACCGACGAGCGGTTCGACGACCCGGAATGGATCTTCGAACGGAAGTTCGACGGCATCCGCTGCCTCGCCGAACACGAGGGCGACGGCTCGGTGCGGCTGCTCTCCCGCAACCAGCAGTCGATGACGGCGACCTATCCCGAGGTCGCCGACGCGGTCGGCGACCAGCGGCGGCCGATGGTGCTCGACGGCGAAGTGGTGGCGTTCTCCGGCCGCCGCACGAGCTTCGAACGGCTGCAGCAGCGCAGCGGCGTCCACGCCGAGGCCGAGGCCCGGGCCTCGGCGGTCCGGGTCACCTACTGCGTCTTCGACCTGCTCTGGCTCGACGGGACCGACCTGCGCGCCCGGCCCCTGCGGGAGCGCAAGCGCCTGCTGCGCGACAACGTCTCGTGGGGCGGAGCGCTGCGCTGGACGGTGCACCGCAACGGCGCCGGCATCGCCACCTACGAGGCCGCCTGCCGTCGCGGGGACGAGGGCGTCATCGCCAAGCGGGCCGACGGGCCCTACGTCGCCGGGCGCTCCCGGGACTGGCTGAAGTTCAAATGCGTGCACGGCCAGGAATTCGTGGTGGCCGGCTTCACCGACCCGGCCGGCTCGCGGGTCGGCTTCGGCGCGCTCCTGCTCGGCTACTACGACGGCCCGGAGCTGGTCTATGCCGGCCGCGTCGGCACGGGCTTCGACACGGCCCGGCTGACGGAGCTTCGCTCCCGCCTCGACGCTCTCACGGTCGCCGAAAACCCGTTCGGGCGCATGGCGGCTCGGGAGCCGCACGCTCATTGGGTACGCCCGGAGATCGTCGCCCAGATCGGGTTCGCCGAATGGACGCGCGAGGGGCTCCTGCGTCAGGCCCGGTTCCAGGGGCTGCGGACCGACAAGCCGGCATCCGAGGTCGTACGGGAGAAGGCCCGGAAGGTCCCCTAGCCGCTCTGCTCGGCATCCCGTTCCGAAAAGTCTGACCCGGCGTCGACCGGGACCGGGCGGTCTGATTATTCCGGACACGCTCAGCCGGATGCGGACACTGCCGACACGAAGAATGCCGGGACTGAACCGGCCGACGTCTTCGCGTACGGGAAGGAACCGGCCGATGCCCGCCGTCAACACCTCGAATTCCTGGCCGTTGTCGTGGTTCCGCGACCTTCCGGTGGCGGCCAAGCTGGCCGTCGGCTTCACGGTGGTCTGCGTGTTCACGGTCGTCATCGGCGTGGTCGGGATCCTGCGGCTGGAAGAGACCGACAACCGCACCGAGGGCATGTACCGCGACAACCTGCTCGCGATCGACTACGTCGGCAAGGTCGACAAGGACGCCGCGCTGCTGCGCTTCCACCTGACGAACCTGCTGGTCGCCGCCACCGCGGAGGCCAAGGCGGAGACGCAGAAGACCCTGACCGAGCTCGACGGCGACCTGGACCAGCAGTGGGCCGCCTACGAGGCCACCGACCTGACCGGCCGCGAGACCCAGGTCCAGGCGTTCAAGGACAACCTCGCCACCTACCGCAAGGTCCGCGACCAGGAGCTGATCCCGCTGGCCCAGTCCGGCGACACCGCCCGGTTCCTGGCGGTCCGGGCGGCCAAGGCCGAGACGCCGATCGACGCGGTAAGCCAGTCCCTGGCCACCCTGTCCGGCATCGAGGCCAGTGCGGCCGAGCGGTCGCTCGCCGACTCCAAGGCGGCGGCCGGCCGCGCCCGTACGCTGATCATCGCGCTGATCGCCGCCGCTGTGCTCCTGTCCCTGGTGGTCGTGGTCGTCGTCAGCCGTTCCATCGCCGGGCCCCTCAAACGCACCGTGCAGGTGCTGGGCCGCCTGGCCGAGGGCCGCCTCGACCAGAAGCTGGACGTCCGCAGCCGCGACGAGATCGGCCGGATGAACGCCTCGCTCAACACCGCCCTCGAACGCCTCGCCGGCTCCATGACCGACATCGGCCTCAACGTGGCCACCCTCGCCTCGTCCTCCGAGGAGCTGGCGGCGGTCGCGAAGTCGGTCAACGAGTCGGCCGAACGCTCCTCCGGCCAGGCCCAGGCGGCGTCCTCGGCGGCCGAGCAGATCAGCGTCAACATCACCACGATCGCCGCCGGCTCGGAGGAGATCGGGGCGTCGATCACCGAGATCGCCCGCTCGACCTCGAACGCGGCCGAGGTCGCCGCCTCGGCGGTGAGCAGCACGGCCGAGGCCGGACGGATCATCAATCAGCTGGGCGCCTCGTCGGCCGAGATCGACCACGTGGTCAAACTGATCACCAGCATCGCCGAGCAGACGAACCTGCTCGCCCTGAACGCCACCATCGAGGCGGCCCGCGCCGGCGACGCCGGTAAGGGCTTCGCCGTGGTCGCGGCCGAGGTCAAGGACCTCGCCCAGGAAACCGCCCGCGCCACCGAGGACATCTCGACCCGGGTCACCGCCATCCAGGCCGACTCGGGCGCCGCGGTCATCGCCATCGAGGCGATCAGCGAGGTCATCCAGCAGATCAACGACACGCAGACCGCGATCGCGGCCGCCGTCGAGGAGCAGACCGCGACGACGACGGAGATGAGCCGCAACGTCAGCGAGGTCGCCATCGGCTCGGCCGACATCAGCGCCAACGTCAGCGGCGTGGCCCAGGCCGCCGAGGAGACCACCGGCGCCGCCGCCAACACCGAGCAGACCTCGGCCGACCTCGCCCGCGTCGCCAACGCTCTGCAGACCAACCTGGCCCGCTTCCGCTACTGACCGGACCGGCCCGGCGTGCGGTCTAGGACGCCTGGCGGACGGCCGTGTCGGCCAGCCAGACGTCGGCCAGGTCGCTGAGGGGGACGTCGAGGGCCCGGCTGAGGCCGACCACGGTGCCGAACGCCGGCGCCGGAAGGCGGCCCGCCTCGATCTTGCGCAGCGTCTCGGGAGAGATGCCGGCCGCCAGCGCCACGTCGACGAGGCTGCGGCCGCCCCGGGCGGCCCGCAGGGCGGTGCCGAGGCGCTGGCCCGCGGCGATCTGCTCGGCGGTCAGTGGTTGGCGAACCATGCCAGCAGAATAGCCCGTGGTATAAAAATACCGGTATAACAATGCCGGTAGAGGGAGCATGTCGTGATCGAGCTCAAGTCCGCCGAGGAGATCGGCCGGATGGCGGTGGCCGGCCGGTTCGTCGGCGAGTTGCTCGCCGAGCTGGGCGGCGTGGCCGCGGTCGGCGTCAACCTGATGGACATCGAACATCACGCCCGCCGCCGGATCAAGGAACGCGGCGCCGAGTCCTGCTACTGGGACTACGCCCCCTCGTTCGGCCGCGGCCCGTTCCGCAACGTGCTCTGCCTGTCGGTCAACGACGCGGTGCTGCACGGCCTCCCCCACGACTACGTCCTGCGCGACGGCGACCTGGTCAGCATCGACATGGCACTCGGCATCGACGGCTGGGTCGCCGACTCCGCGCTCTCGGTCGTCGTCGGCACCCCCGACCCGGAAGACCTCAAGCTCATCGAGGCCACCGAGGTCGCGTTGGAGGCCGGCATCACCGCCGCCCAGGCCGACGGCCGCCTCGGCGACATCTCGGCCGCGATCGGCGAGGTCGCCCACTCGTACGGCTACCGCGTCAACAACGAGTTCGGCGGCCACGGCATCGGCCGCACCATGCACGAGGCGCCGCACGTGGCCAACAGCGGCCGCCCCCGCCGCGGCATGAAACTCGACCCGGGCCTCACCATCGCCATCGAGCCCTGGCTCTGCCGCACCACCGACAAGATCCGGTACGACGACGACGGCTGGACGATCCGCTCGGCCGACGGTTCCCGCACCGCCCACTCCGAACACACCATCGCCGTCACCGCGTCCGGCCCCCAGGTCCTGACCCGCCGCCCGGCCCGCGGCACCGCCCCGGCCGGGCCCGGCCGCAAGGTCGCCCAGTCGTAACGGCATCGACGCGAACCGCGGCGGAACGCCACCGCCTGTGCCCTCCCTGAGAGGTCCCGGGGTCTCTTTCTCAGGGTGCAACCGGGGTGATCATCGATGGTTTCCGGCCGGTGCCGCGGCCGAGGCTGATTGCCATGACAATCCGGTTCAGCGTCGTCGTCCCCTGCTACAACGAGGAGTCCTATCTCCCGGCGGCGATCCGCTCCCTGCGGGCGCAGGACTTCGACGGTGCGTACGAGATCGTGGTGGTCGACAACAACTCGACCGACGCCACCGCCGAGGTCGCGCGGAGCCTCGGCGCCCGCGTGGTGAGCGAGCCGGTGCCCGGGGTGTGCAACGCCCGCCAGGCCGGCACCGAGGCGAGCAGCGGGGAGATCGTGGTCTCGGCCGACGCCGACACGACGTACGCGCCGGACTGGCTCTCGAAGATCGACGGGAATTTCGGCGAGGGCGTCGTGGCGGTGGTCGGGCCGTGCCGCTACAAGGACGGTCCACAGTGGGGGCGCGTGTTCGCCCGCGCGCTGTTCGGCGCGGTCGGGCTGGTCTACCGGGCGACCGGCCGCACCTACTACGTGAGCGCCACCAACATCGCCTTCCGCCGCGACCGGTGGAGTGGCTACGACACCACGCTGACCCAGGGCGGCGACGAGCTCGATCTGCTGCGCCGGATGCGCCGCGAGGGAACGGTCGTCTACGACGGTTCCAACCCGACGTTCACCTCCGGGCGGCGGTTCACGCGCGGGTTCGCGTACAACCTGTTCGTGTCGTTGTTCGTGTTCTACCTGTCCGCGTACTTCGTGAACCGCCTGTTCGGGCGGCGGGTGCTCGGCACGGCGCCGGTGTGCCGGGAGACCGGCCCGGCCCCGGCGCGGCGGCGGTTCAAGGTCGCGGTCGCGGCCGTGCTCGCCGGGCTGGCGCTGGTCGGGTTGCCGCAGCCCCGGCAGTACGTCGCCCACACCGCGGACAACGTCGTGCACTACGTGCAGGGCCGGCCCCGGTGATCGCGGCCGGGGTGATCGCCGCGATCCTCGTTCTCGGGTGGCTGTTCATCGCGCCGTCGGCCCAGGTGTTCGGGCGTTATCCCTACCGGCGCCGCCAGGACGAGCGGGTCGTGGCGCTCACGTTCGACGACGGGCCCAACGAGCCGTACACGTCCGAGATCGCCGATTTCCTGGACGGTCAGGGGATCCGCGGCACGTTCTTCCAGGTCGGTGTCTGCGTCGAGCGCCACCCGGCGACGACGGACCGGCTCCTCGTGGCGGGCCACGTCGTGGGCAACCACTCGATGACCCACCGGTTCTCGACCTACCTCAACCCCGGCGCCTTCCGGCGCGAGATCGACGAGTCCCAGCGCGTGTTGCGCCGGCACCTCGGCCGTACGCCCGCGCTGGTCCGCACCCCGTGGCTGTGGCGGCAGCCGGCCCTGCTGCGGATGCTCCGCAAGCGTGGCCTGGAGCCGGTCTCCGGGGTGTTCGGCCATCCGCTCGAGGTGTTCCACCGCGACGGCGCCGCCCAGGCCCGGCGAGCGGTCGCCCGGACCCGGCCCGGCTCCATCCTGATCTTCCACGACGGGTTCGACGGGAAGGGCGGGCGCCGCGACCAGACCGTCGAGGCGGTGCGGCTGACCGTCCAGGCGCTGCGGGAGAAGGGCTACCGCTTCGTCACGGTGGACGAGTTGCTCGGCGTGCCGGCCTACTCGGAACGGCCGTAGCGGCGGACGGCCCGGTGAGCCTGTCTACTCGAAGAACTTGAGGCTGAAGCCGACGTCGGTCGTGGCGCCGGGCACGTTGGCCCGGTGGTAGGTCGTCTTGCCCCACCAGACCGCCGAGCCGATGTACCAGTACCGGGCCGACCACGAATACGGCGTGCCCTTGGCGACCGCGTGGTACATCGTCGGGAACCGGTTGCCGGACGGCGGGCTCTGGGCGATGTCCCCGTTGGTCAGCGCGAAGCTGTTGCTGCCGGGCCCGTCCACGGACAGCGTCGCGTCCCAGCCGGCCATCATGTCGGGCTGGTAGGAGCCGAACAGGCACCCGTTGCTCTTGTACCAGTCCCACACGTATGTCGGGTCGCCGCCCGCCCGCAGGCGGAGGTCGGCCAGGCAGTATTTGTCGCTCCAGCTGCCGTTGGCCGAGTAGACGACGTGCAGCTGCCCGCTCGGGTCGAGGGCGGCCACCGGGGCCTCGTTGATGTACGGGTTGCCGACCACCCGCTCCCACGATTCCCGTGGCTGCGAGATGACGTAGCGGCTGCCGGTGGTGGTGGCGGGGCCGGTCATCCGTGCGATGTAGAGGTTCTGTTCGACGTTGGTGTCGCCGGCCCAGCCGGACCACACGAACCAGCGCTGGCCCTGGAAGGTGAAGGGCATGCCGTCGATTGCCCACTTGTCGTCCGGCAGGGCCACCTTGGTGGCGGCGGTGTAGCCGCTGTCGGGATTGGCCGAGCTGATGTGGTACATCCGGTGGGCGGCGCCGGTGCCGGCCGAGAAGTAGATGTCGTAGCGGCCCGCGTTGTAGACGATCTCGGGCGCCCAGACCTCGCCGAGCCCGCCGCTGTCGTTCCACACCTGGTGCTTGGCCGCGGTCGCGATGCCGTCCAGGGTGGACGCCGTGCGGATCGCGATGCCGCCGTCGACCGACTTCGCGGCGACGTACTGGCCGCCGACCTTGATGACGCTGGGGTCGGCGCCGCCCAGGGTCGTCCGGCCGGCTTCCGCCGAGGCGGCGGGCAGGAGGGCGGAGAAGACGGCGAGGGCGGAGAAGACGGCCAGCACGCGGGCACGGGGCATGGAGCGAGCTTCGCCGCACGCATAGAGGGGCGTCAATCATTTTGCCCCGACGGGCAGTGGACCACCGGACGACCGTGCAAACGCTTGACATATTAATAGTTGTCAATTTCTACTGACAACGATGTCACCCGAGGAGGCCCCCGTGCACAGGCGATCGAGAACGATGACAGCGGCGGCCGCCGCCCTGGTGATCAGCGCCGCGCTTCCGGCCCCGGCGGCCCACGCGGCCCCCTCGCCCGCCACCCCCTCGCCGGCCGCGACCACCCGGACGTCGACCTCCGGCGGAACCACCCACCGCCCGGCCGCGCCGGCCTCCTCCTCGTCGTTGGCCGCGGTCAACGCCGTCATCTGCAACAAGTACTGCGACGGCCGCGACGCGGCCTCCGCCCCCAGCGACCGGGTCCCGGTGACCAGCACGCTCTTCGGCCGCACGTTCAAGCTCCACGTCAACGACACCGACGCGATGGCATCGGCCTCGGTCGAGGGCGGCCAGGCGACCGACGAGGTGTGGATCGACCGCTCCTTCGACGGCGGCCAGACCTGGTCGAGCGGCAGCAAGCTCGGCGACGCGACCATCCCCAGCGGCAGCACCAGCCGGCGCACGGCTCAGTACAACGTGGACGACTGGAACACCAACGGCGTCGGCGCGCTGCGCGCCTGCGGCAAGGCCGGCGACCGGGCCGACATCAGCTGCACGTCGTGGGCGCGCAGCACCTGGAACGCGTGGGACCGGCGCACCGCGGCGGCGACCGCGCTGATGATGCGCTTCGACCGGACCACCGGGCTGTTCGACTCCACCGGCTGGTGGACCGGGGCCAACGCGCTCACCGCGGTCATCGACAACATCAAGCGCAGCGGCATGACCAGCTACCAGTACGCGATCGCCAGCACCTACGACAAGAACATCAACGCGCAGGGCGGCCAGTTCCGCAACGGCTATCTGGACGACACCGGCTGGTGGGGCCTCGCGTGGGTGGACGCGTACGACGTGACCGGCGACAGCCGCTACCTCAACACCGCCCGTGCGGACGCCGACTACATGTACAGCTACTGGGACGGCACCTGCGGCGGCGGAGTCTGGTGGAGCACCGCCCGGACGAGCAAGAACGCCATCGAGAACAGCCTGTACATCCAGCTCGACGCCGAGCTCAGCCAGCGCATCTCCGGCGACACGACGTACCGCACCCGGGCCCAGCAGGCGTGGACCTGGTTCCAGGGCACCGGCATGCTCAACGGCTCCAATCTGGTCAACGACGGTGTCAACCTGAGCACCTGCAAGAACAACGGCGACGTCACCTGGACCTACAACCAGGGCGTGCTGATCGACGGCCTGGTCCAGCTGAACCGGCTGACCGGCGACGCGAACGCGCTGGCCGTCGCCCGCCGGATCGGCGACGCGATGACGACCAGCGGCTACCTGTCGCCCGGCGGGATCCTGCGGGAGCCGAACGAGTCCGACTCGTGCAACAACGACGGAGCCTCGTTCAAGGGGGCGGCGATCCGTGGCCTCGGCGCGCTGAACACCGCGGTCGGGGGCGCCTACAACACCTACCTTTCCCGCAACGCCGACAGCGCGTACGGCAAGGACCGCAACAGTCTCGACGCCTACGGCCCGCACTGGGCCGGCCCGTTCACCCAGACCAACCACGGCTGCCAGCACAGCGCCCTCGACCTGATGAACGCGGCGCCGTAGGGGCCGGCCAGGTGGGTCATCTCACAACATCGTTCCCAAATCGAACTTCGGCCCGGCCGGTGCGCTCTCATGGACATGAGCACACGTGAGTGGGACTTCGAGACCACCGTTTTCGACAAGGAATACATCACGCTGGCCGGCACCCGGGAGGGCATCGTCCGGGGCGGGCGGGACCTGTTCGACCGGCTGCCGCGGGCGTTCGAGGGCATCAACCAGATCGGTGTGATCGGGTGGGGGCCGCAGGCCTCGGCCCAGTCGCAGAACCTGCGCGACTCCCTGGCCGGAAGCGTCAAGGTCGTCGTCGGCCTGCGGGCCGGCTCGTCCTCCTTCGAGGCCGCCCGCGCGGCCGGCTTCTCCGAGGCCGACGGCACGCTGGGCGAGATGTTCGAGGTCATCGCCGGCTCCGACATGGTGCTGCTGCTCATCTCCGACGCCGCCCAGGCCGCGCTGCACGAATCCATCTTCGCGGCGCTGCGGCCGGGCGCGACGCTCGGGCTGTCGCACGGCTTCCTCCTCGGCTACCTCGAGCAGCGGGGCGGCCGCTTCCCGGAGGGCATCGACGTCATCGCGGTCTGCCCCAAGGGGATGGGCGCCTCGGTGCGCGCCCTCTACCGGCAGGGCGCCGAGACCAACGGCGCCGGCATCAATGCCAGCTTCGCCGTCGAGCAGGACGTCAGCGGCCGGGCCGTCGACCGGGCCCTCGGCTGGTCGGTCGGGCTGGGCGCGCCGTACACGTTCCAGACGACACTGCGCTCGGAGTACCTCTCGGACCTCACCGGCGAGCGGGCCATCCTACTCGGCGGGGTCCACGGCATCGTGGAAAGCCTGTACCGCCGGTTCCGCGAACAGGGCCTGACCGAGACCGACGCATACCGGCACTCGGTCGACTGCGTGACCGGGCCGATCTCGCGGACGGTCTCCAAGGAGGGGCTGATCGGGCTCTACCGCAAGCTGGACGCGGCCGGGCGCGAGGTCTTCGGCCAGGCGTACGCGGCGGCCTACCCGGTCGGACTGGAGCTCACCCACGAGATCTACGACGAGGTAGCCTCGGGCAACGAGATCCGCAGCGTGATCCTGGCCGGCGAGCGGCTCGCCCGCTTCCCCATGGGCAAGATCGACCAGGCCTCGATGTGGCGGGCCGGCGAGGTCGCGCGCCAGGATCGGGACGACGCCCGGCTGCCGCTGGACGCGTTCACCGCGGGCACGTTCTGCGGGGTGATGATGGCGCAGATCGACACGTTCATCGAGAAGGGCCACCCCTACTCGGAGATCGCGAACGAGTCGGTGATCGAGGCGACCGACTCACTCAACCCTTACATGCACGCCCGCGGGGTGGCGTACATGGTGGACAACTGCTCGACGACCGCCCGGCTCGGCTCCCGCAAATGGGCGCCCCGCTTCGACTACCTGCTCACGCAGACCGCGTACACGGCCACGAACTCGGACGCGACCCTGGTCAAGGCGTTCGAGGACCACCCGATCCACGAGGTCCTCCGGATCTGCGCGCAGATGCGGCCGTCGGTCGACATCTTCGTCCAGTGAACGCCGCCTTCGCCGACATGCTCGCCGACAGCTACCTCAAGCTGCTCGGCGAGCCGCTCGTCCCGGACGGCCGGCGCGGCGCCGAGGCGGCCGCCTGGCTGGACGACGCCCCGTTCGGGCTGCTCGCCCACGACACGTCGCCGGACCCGCTGTTCGTCTACGCCAACCGCAAGGCCCAGGAGGCCTTCGGTTACCGCCGGGACGAGTTCACCGGCCTGCCGTCCCGCCTTTCGGCGGGGGAGGAAGACCGCGCCTCCCGGCACGCCTTCATCGATTCCGTACGCCGAAAGGGTTACGCCACCGGCTATCGCGGCCCACGCGTCGCCCGGGACGGCCACCAGTTCTGGATCGAAGACGTGACCCTCTGGAACCTGTTCGACGCCGGCGGCACCCTGGCCGGCCAGGCCGCCCTGATCCCCCGCACCAGCTGAGACGCCGATCCGGCCGCCGGAGGCAACGACGTTTGTCTCCGGTGGCTACCTTGATGAACGCCAGGATAGTGCGGACCGTCCACATCAGACACGTGCCCGGACGCCACCCGGTCGAAGCGTCACCGCGGTGGAGTCGGACGGGCATCACCGGGGCGCATGTGCTCAGTGGCGCCGGTGTGGCCGCGGACACGAATTCGCCATAGTGCCGTCAACTCCCGTTTGCCTCGCGTAGCTTTGAACGCTGCCCCCCGGGCGGCTGAGTGCTGCGCGCCTGGCCGACGTTGACCCGCGAGGTGGAGATGGAGCACGCCCGGTGACGGTGACGACTGACCTTCAGCTGATCGAACTTCCCGAACCCGCCGGGGCGCCGGCCGCTCCGGCCCTGTTTCTCAGTCCGTCCGCCCCGGTCCGCCGCACCCTGGTCGACATCCTCGACGCGACCGTGGAGGCTCATCCGGCGGCCCGCGCGATCGACACCGGCGCGACCAGATTGACCTACCGCGAGCTGGCCGACGAGATCGAGGCGCTGCGGGCGACCCTGAGCGGGCACGGGATCGGCGCCGGCGACCGGATCGGTGTGCGGGTCTCCTCCGGTACGGCCGAGCTCTACCTGGCGATCCTGGGCGTGCTGGCGGCGGGCGCGGCATACGTGCCGGTCGACGCGGACGACCCCGAGGAGCGGGCCGAACTGGTCTTCGGCGAGGCGGAGGTCTGCGCGGTCATCGGGGACGGGCTCGACGTGGCGCTCCGGCGTACACCCGGAGGCCGCGCCGGACGGCCGGAACCGGCCGACGACGCCTGGATCATCTTCACCTCCGGTTCCACCGGCACGCCGAAAGGCGTTGCCGTCACCCACGGCGCGGCGGCCGCGTTCGTCGACGCCGAGGCGCAGCTGTTCCTGGCCGGCGAGGACGGGCTCGGCCCGGACGACCGGGTCCTGGCCGGCCTGTCGGTGGCCTTCGACGCCTCCTGCGAGGAGATGTGGCTCGCCTGGCGGCACGGCGCCTGCCTGGTGCCGGCCGCGCGCTCGCTCGTTCGCAGCGGCGTCGACCTGGGTCCGTGGCTGGCCGAGCAGCGCATCACCGCCGTCTCGACCGTGCCGACCCTGGCCGCGCTGTGGCCGGTCGAGGCGCTCGACGACGTCCGCCTGCTGATTTTCGGCGGCGAGGCGTGCCCGCCGGAGCTCGCGGAGCGCCTGGCCGTCGACGGGCGCGAGGTCTGGAACACCTACGGCCCGACCGAGGCGACCGTGGTCGCCTGCGCCGCGCGGATGACCGGCCGGGGCCCGGTGCGCATCGGGCTGCCGCTGGCCGGCTGGGAACTCGCCGTGGTCGGCCCGGCCGGCGTTCCGGTCGCGATGGGCGAGACCGGCGAGCTGGTCATCGGCGGGGTCGGCCTGGCCCGCTACCTCGACGCGGCGAAGGACGCCGAGAAGTTCGCGCCACTGGCGGCCCTGGGCTGGGAGCGGGCCTACCGCAGTGGTGACATCGTGCGGGCGGAGCCGGAGGGCCTGCTGTTCCTCGGCCGCGGCGACGAGCAGGTGAAGCTCGGCGGGCGCCGGATCGAGCTGGGCGAGGTCGATGCCGCACTGCAGGCGCTGCCCGCTGTCGCCGGTGCGGCCGCCGCGGTGAAGCGGACCGCGGCCGGCAACCAGCTGCTGGTGGGCTATGTCGTGCCGCGTGAGGGCTTCGATGCCGCGGCGGCCAGGCTGCGCATCCGCGAGCAGTTGCCGGCCGCCCTGGTGCCGCTGCTGGCCGAGGTGGCCGAGTTGCCGACGCGTACCTCCGGGAAGGTCGACCGGTCCGCCCTGCCGTGGCCTCTGGCCTCGGGCGGCGAAGCCGCCGCCGAACTGACGGCGACCGAGGAGTGGCTCGCCGGCGGCTGGGAGCGGGTTCTGGGTGTACGCCCGGACGCCGCCGACGCCGACTTCTTCAGCAGTGGCGGCGGCAGCCTCAGCGCGGCCCAGCTGGTCGCCTGGATCCGGCAGACGCACCCGCAGGTGTCGGTGGCCGACGTCTATCAGCAGCCCCTGCTCGCACCGATGGCGGCGGTCCTCGACGCGCTGGACACCACGGCGACCGTCCGCCGCGAGGTCCGGCCCACTCCGCGGCGGGCCGGGCTGCTGCAGGGCCTGCTGATGCTGCCCATGCTCGCGCTGGTCGGACTGCGCTGGACCAGCGTCCTCGCGGCGCTGGGCAATCTGCTGGTGCCCTGGGCGCCACACGTGTCCTGGTGGGGGATCGCGGCCGCCTGGGTGCTGCTGTTCAGCCCGCCCGGCCGGATCGCGGTCGCCGCCACCGGGGCCCGGTTGCTGCTGCGCGGCGTCGGACCGGGCGACTACCCGCGCGGCGGCGGCGTGCACCTGCGGCTGTGGGCGGCCGAGCGGCTGGCCGAGCTCACCGGCGCCACTGGCGTCACCGGCGCGGGCTGGATGATCACGTACGCCAAGGCGCTCGGCGCGCAGATCGGCCCCGACGTCGACCTGCATTCGGCGCCGCCGGTCACCGGCCTGCTGAAGCTGGGCCGCGGCGCGGCGATCGAACCCGAGGTCGACCTCTCCGGCTACTGGATCGACGGCGACGTCGTGCGCATCGGTAAGCTGCGGATCGGCCCGGGCAGCCGGATCGGCTCCCGCAGCACGCTCATGCCGGGCGCCCGCATCGGCAAGGGCGCGAAGATCGCCGCCGGGTCGACCGTCACCGGTGCGGTGCCGGCGCATCAGCGGTGGGCCGGCTCGCCGGCCGTGCGCGCCACCAAGGGCGCGGCCGCCTGGCCGACCGAGCGTCCCGTGCGCCGGGCCAGGATCTGGGTGGCCTGGTACAGCCTGACCGCCCAGCTGCTCGGCCTCCTGCCGGTGGCCGCGGTGCTTCCGGCCCTCGAACTGCTGGCCCGGCCGGCCCTCACCGGCACGCTGCTGATGGTTCCGGCGGCCGCCGTCGCCTACTTCCTCACCTACGCCCTGCTGGTGCTGGTCGCGGTCCGCCTGCTCGGCCTCGGGGTGCGGGAGGGCTTCCATCCGGTACGGGGGCGGGTGGCGTGGCAGGTGTGGACCACCGAGCGCCTGATGGGGATGGCCCGGTTCGCGCTCTTCCCGATGTACGCCAGCCTGTTCACGCCGGTGTGGCTACGGCTGCTGGGGGCCAGGGTGGGCCGCAACGTCGAGGCCTCCACGGTGCTCGCGCTGCCGGCGATGACCACGGTCGAGGACGGGGCGTTCCTGGCCGACGACACGATGGTCGCCACGTACGAGCTGAGCCACGGCTGGCTGCGGGTCGCCCCGGCCCGGATCGGCAAGCAGGCGTTCCTGGGCAACTCCGGGATGGCGGCGCCCGGCCGGTCGGTGCCCAAGCGGGGCCTGGTCGGGGTGCTCTCGTCGGCGCCGCGCAAGGCGAAGAAGGGCTCGTCGTGGCTCGGCGCGCCGCCGATGCCGCTGCGCCGTACGGTCGGGGCCTCCGACACCAGCCGCACCTACGACCCGCCGCTTCGCCTCAAGATGGCCCGGGCCGCGATCGAGCTGTGCCGGATCGTCCCGGTGATGCTCGCCGGCGCCCTGGCGGTCCTCGTGCTCGCCGCGCTCGCCCGCATCTGGCAGGCGGCCGGCGACTGGGCGGCCGCGTTCGCCGCCGGCCCGGTCCTGCTGGTCGCGGCGATCGTCGCCGCGCTCACCGCGACGGCCGCCAAGTGGCTGCTGGTGGGCCGGTTCCGGGTCACCGAGCACGCGCTCTGGACGTCGTTCGTCTGGCGCAACGAACTCGCCGACACGTTCGTCGAGGTGCTCGCCGCGCCGTGGCTGTTCCGCTTCGCCACCGGCACCCCGCTGCTCAACATCTGGCTGCGGACGCTCGGCGCGAAGATCGGCCGGGGCGCGTGGCTGGAGACCTTCTGGCTGCCCGAGTACGACCTGGTGCGGATCGGCCCGGGCGCCACCGTCAACCGGGGCTGCGTTGTACAGACCCACCTGTTCCATGATCGGATCATGAGCATGGACGAGGTGACTCTGAGCGCGGGCGCCACGCTCGGCCCGCACGGGATCGTGCTGCCCGGCGCGAGCATCGGCGCGCGCACCACCGTGGGACCGGGCTCGCTGGTCACCCGGGGCGATGTCGTGCCCGACGACAGCCGATGGCGCGGTAACCCGATCGCGAACTGGGCATGACCCCGGGTGTGGGGCCGCTCGGCGCCACACCCGGCGCCGAGTACTCGGACGACTCGTACCTGCCCGCCCACGGCAACGGCGGCTACCGCGTGCTCCACTACGACCTCGACCTCGACTACCGGGTGATGACGAACCGGCTCGCCGGTAAGGCCGTCATCACGGCCCGGACCGTCCAGTCGCTGTCCCGGTTCAGCCTCGATCTCGGCCGGTTCCGGGTCCAGGACGTCCGGGTCGACGGGCGGCCGGCGAGGTTCACCCACCGGCCGGGCAAGCTCCGGGTCAAGCCGGAGCGGCCGATCGAGTACGGCACCACGTTCAAGATCGAGGTCCGGTACACCGGGGTCCCGGTGCCCATCTCGGGCCGGTGGGGCGACATCGGCTGGGACGAGCTGACCGACGGGGCGCTGGTGGCCAGCCAGCCGAACGGGGCGCCGTCCTGGTTCCCGTGCAACGACCGGCCCGACGACAAGGCCACCTTCCTGGTCACGCTGACCACGGCGGCGCCGTACACGGTCGCGGTCACCGGGGACCTGGTTTCCCGGCGCCGCGGCGCCACCACCCGCACCTGGGTGTACGAGCGCAACGAGCCCACCGCCCCCTACCTCATGAGCGTGCAGGTCGGCCGGTACGACCTGGTCGACCTGGCCGCCGGCGGGGTGCCCCAGCGGGCCGCGGTCCCGCCCCGCCTGCGCGACCTGCTCGCCCACGACCTCGGGCGGCACGGCGAGATCATGACGGTCCTGGAGGGGCTGTTCGGGCCGTACCCGTTCCGGGAGTACGTCGTCGTGGTCGCCGACGACGACCTGGACGACCCGATCGAGGCCCAGGGCATGGCGGTCTTCGGGCGCAACCACCTCGACGGGCGGCGCACCCATGAGCGGCTGGTCGCCCACGAGCTGGCCCACCAGTGGTTCGGCAACAGCCTCACGGTCGCCGACTGGCGGCACATCTGGCTCAACGAGGGCTTCGCCACGTACGCCGAATGGCTGTGGTCCGCCGCCTCCGGCGGCCCGTCGGCCGACGTCCACGCCGCCCGCTGGCACGCCCGGCTGGCGGCGCAGCCGGCCACCATCACCATCGCGAACCCGGGTGTGGAACGGATGTTCGACCCGATGGTCTACAAGCGCGGCGCGCTGACCCTGCACGCCCTCCGCACCAAGATGGACGATCCGGCGTTCTTCGCGCTGCTGCGATCGTGGGTCGCCGAACACCAGCACGGGACGGTGACGACCGACGAGTTCCGGGAGCACGTCTGGCGTTTCGCCCCGGCCCCCGTCGACGCGCTGCTCACGGCCTGGCTCGACCGCCGGGCGCTGCCCGCGCTGCCGGTGTTCGGGTTCTGATCCGATGCCGGCCCCCGAGCGGCACCGGCTATCTTGAGCGCTGTGTTCGATCACGAGGATCGAAGCAACGCCGCCGCGGGTGCGGCGGCACGGGGAGGAACAGATCGTGAAGATCAGGGCGACCGGCCGTAACCTGGCCATTCTCGGGGCGGCGGTCGTACTGCTGGCCGGGTGCGCGAGCAACGACGACAAGGGCACCTCGGGTGCGGCCCCCGCGACCACCACGTCCGCGGCGCCGGCCGACAACGGGGTGGCGGCGCTCGAGCCCGCGGCGATCGTCGCCAAGGCGAAGGCCGCGCTCAAGACGGCCAAGTCCTTCCACATGAAGGGCGCGATCAACGACCAGGGGCAGGAGACCGCGCTCGACCTGAAGATCAGCGGGTCGGACGTCGTCGGCTCCATGACGGTCAGCAAGGCCAAGATCGAGCTGCTCCGCGTGGGCGGCAAGCAGTACATGAAGCCCGACGCGGCGTTCTGGAAGATGACCGCCGCCGCGCAGGCCGACACCATCATCCAGGTGGTGGGCGACCGGTGGGTCATCGTGCCGGCCAGCAACAAGGACCTCGGCGGCCTGTTCACCGTGACCGACGTCGACCAGCTCCTCGACCCCGACGGCGCCCTCACCAAGGGCCCGGTCAAGCCGGTCAACGGCACGCCCGCCATCAGCCTGGTCGACGGCGGCTCGGACGGCGGCACGCTGTACGTGGCCACCACCGGCGAGCCGTACCCGTTGAAGCTCGCGGGCCCGACGGCGGCCGACGGCGGTCTCGACTTCACCGAGTTCGGCGAGACCTTCAGCGACATCAAGGCGCCGGCCGCGGCCGACACGCTGGACCTGTCCAAGATCGGCGCCTGACGCCGCCGGGGGGGGGGGGGGGGTGGGGGTCGTGGCCGCCGCCCCCCGCGGAGCGGGGGAGGGGGTGGTGTTGTGGGGGTGGTAGGGCAGCGACATCGGCGCACGCAC